>JBGPNQ010000026.1:0-26902 GCA_041487615.1 Anaerolineae bacterium | reverse complement strand
GTAGTCATGGAGTCATCCTTCCTTCGCTGTGGCTGCTGCTTTGATCTCCGCATTGCGGCGAGGATCAATCAAGTCCGGTCCAAGGATCGGAACCGGTACTTCCACACTGTCTGGTCCCTTTCGATACCAGCGCACTTTCCGGATTGATTCCTTATCGATCTTTTCCTGTAGTTTGATCATCCCTGCGATGAGCGCTTGTGGTGTGGGAGGGCAGCCGGGAATATAGACATCCACCGGCAGGAATTTATCGATGCCTGCGACGACGTTATATCCCTCCTTGAACGGCCCGCCACTGGACGCGCAGGCACCCATGGCTACGACATATTTCGGTTCGGGCATTTGGTTGTAGAGGCGGACCACAGCCGGAACCATCTTCTTCGTCACCGTGCCCGAGACCAACATTAGATCTGCCTGACGTGGGGTGGGGCGCATGACCTCCATGCCGAAACGAGCCATGTCGTAACGGGCCGTCTGTGCAACAATCATTTCTATTGCGCAGCAGGCAAGACCGAACATCAGCGGCCACACGGAGGAACGCCGGCCCCAGTTATAGAGGCGGTCGAGCGTTGTGACGGTTACGGCATTCTGAATATCTTCTGGAATAGCGTATTGCGGCAAACTTAACTTTTCATTGTCCATTGATGTACTCCTCATACCATTCCTGGTAGATTGCATATAGGATGTCGTCATTGGCAAGCAATGGATCATCCTCGAATTCCGAAAGTATCAAAGTCCAGTCGTAAATTTGTCCCAGCGTTACATCTTCGATATTTACTTCTGGATGTTGCCTGCGTAACTCCAACGCAATTGCGTAGGATGCTTCCCAGGTCAACGTCATCTTGTTTCTACCGCTTGTTGCATAGATTACCAAACTTCTTATCTGGTCGTTTCTATGGTATTCTGCAATTTGCGTTCCCTGAAATAAAGGAACAACGGCAAGGCGAACGATAGTCCGACGGTCAACGAAGCCAGGATGTAGAGCCATCCGTTTTTCATTTGCAACCTTTTTGCCTCGCTCACCATGTAGATCCAAAATACTATGATTGAAATAACTAAATCGACGGCAAAGAACGCTGAGATGTCATTGGCAAACAATTGTTGAATGAGTAATGAAACATTCAATCCGTTTGCGCCCAGGAATTTGAAGAGGAACCAATAAGGTACTACCAGACCGATCACCGCAAGAAGGAGAAAAATATTTTTTCTGCTCATCATTCTTCGCGGTTATCAATCTGCGCGCGCTGCAGCTTTCCTGAATAATCCACATAAATGGATTTCCATTCTGTGAACACATCCAGCGCGGCCTGTCCAGCCTCGCGATGTCCATTGCCTGTGCCGCGTATGCCACCGAACGGGAACTGGATCTCTGCGCCCGTGGTGCCATGATTGATGTACACCAACCCGCTGAAAATATCGCGCATCGCTGTGAATGCTTTGTTCACATCCTGTGTGAAGATCGAAGTGGATAATCCATACTGGGATCGATTATTGACTTCGATCGCCTCTTCCAGCGATTCGACCTCGATGATCGAAAGCACAGGACCGAAGATCTCTTCCGCTTCGAGCGTGGAACCGGGCTGGACTCTGTCAAATAGCGTGGGTGTGTAGAAGAAGCCCTTTCCGTTTACGTTTGCCACCGACGCGCCGGCCAGCACTCGAGCACCTTCCTTTTGACCGATCTGCACATAGTTGTGGATTCGATCGATCGCAGCTTTGTTAATAACAGGTCCAACTTCCACTCTGGGATCGAGCCCATCACCGAGTTTCAACTTCTTTGTTCGTTCCGTCAAAGCCTCTTTCACTTTGTTTGCGATACTTTTTTGAACGATCAAGCGGCTTGCTGCGGTGCAACGCTGGCCGCTGGTGCCGAAAGCTGCCCAAAGCGTTGCCTCGGTGACCAGGTCAGTATCTGCGTCATCCATGACAATGATGGCGTTCTTACCGCCCATCTCGAGCGAGACCTTCTTATTTAAAGGTGCAGCCGATTCGGCGATGGTACGTCCGGTTGTTGTGGAACCCGTAAAGGAGAGGACGCGTACACCCGGATGACTGACCAATGCTTTTGCGACATCCGCACCCGGAGCGAGCAGGAGATTGAAAACGCCTGCCGGAAGACCTGCTGCCTCAAAGACTTTCACGAACGCGGCGGAGATGGCGGGAGTCTCTGGCGATGGCTTCCAAATTATTGTATTGCCTGCTACCAATGCAGGAAAGATCTTCCACGAGGGCACTGCAATCGGAAAATTCCATGGCGTGATGAGTCCGACAACACCCGATGGGTCACGCACGGCCATGCCAAATTTATTCGGCATTTCGACCGGAGCCGTGTACCCAAGCAGACGCCGTCCCTCGCCGCCCATGAAGTACGCCATGTCGATGGCTTCCTGCACATCGCCGCGCGCTTCTGCAATCACTTTGCCCATGTCGCGTGTGAGCAATTGTGCGAGTTCCTCCTTTTTCTGTTTCAGGATGTCGCCAATTTTGAAGAGCATTTCGCCGCGCAATGGGGCAGGGACAAGTCGCCACGATTTGAACGCTTCTGATGCAGCCTTTACAGCCGTGTCCACATCTGATAATTCGGCTTGGGCGATCTCTGCCAACAGTTCCTCATTTGCAGGGTTGATCGTCTGAAACGTACTTTGTCCTTGGACCCACTTGCCATTAATGTAGTTCTGAAATTTCATCCGTAAAATGCTCCGTTACTTACTGCTCAGCATTGAAGTGCGAAACATCACAAGTTGAGATTATAGCATTTGAGTTTCCAAAGTCAATGAATTATGTAAAAATACTTATACATAATTAAGAAAGGTGAGTATAATCACCGAAATTGGTATGACACAAAACACCGCCGTCCGACGGGATGCCACGCGATGAACGGCGGCTGAACATAAAGTAGAGATGGTTACTGCCAGACAAAAAGTCCTTGCTTTTCTCACTAAAAATCGCACTGCGTCTGCGGGAGATATTGCGCGGGCCTTGAAAATGTCGGCGGCAACAGTGAGGCATCATCTCAGGATAATGGTTGCCGATGGACGCCTGGAGATATCCTTTGTGCGTGCGCGTGAGGGACGCGGCAGGCCGGAGAAAATCTACGCTTTGCCGAGTGCCGCGCTGGGCGATAATTTGTCAGCGTTGGGGAATGCTGTTTTAACAGAAGCAGGTTCATCGGTTCGCATGGAGGCGCTCGCGAAGCGTCTGGCGGGGGAATCCAGTTTCGCAAGTCAGCCTGTTGCAAAACGATTGAATCTCACAGTGGAAAAATTGAACCAAATGAACTATCACGCGCGCTGGGAGGCAGGTCCACAAGGGCCGCGTTTGATCTTTGGTCACTGTCCCTATGCCGCAATCATAGAGAGGCATCCCGAACTTTGCAGAATGGATGAAAGTTTGCTGCATGAGTTAATGGGGGATATCGCAACCCAAATATTTAAGATTGGAATAGAAGGAAGCTCATCCTGCGTGTTTGCATTGGGGAAATAAAATGTCGCTGCGAACGTTTGTTGCGACGTAATTTCTCGTTTAATTGAGAAACCTCATTGCAGGAATTTTACTGTTTACTTTGAGATTGCTTTGTCGGGCTTCGCCCTCCTCGCAACCCCGCCGAGGTTAGGCGGGGTAATGACACCTGCATCTCAACTATCAAACCCCAGCCCAAGCCAATCCATGGCATGCAGCCAAAGATTCTCCTGGCCCTGATTCCTATCTGCCTGATCAATCGACCAGCGCGTTAAGTTGATGCCAAGCGAACGAAGAGGTTCTGGCGGGAATGGCGCCGGTTTGGTCTTCACCATTTCGAGCACAGTCCGTTCGGTCTCTTTCTTATCAAGTATGTCCAGCAGGACGCGCGCGCCGAAACGCGACGCACTTACACCGAGTCCCGTGTATCCCATTACATAAGCGGTCTTTCCATGGTGGGCGGTTCCCCAAAATGGACTGTAGCGGGAGCAGGTGTCAATTGCACCGCCCCAGGCATGTGTGAAGCGCAAACCTTCAAGCTGCGGAAATACCTGGAAGAAGTGAGTAGCTAATCTTGCAAATGAGGCGGCGTTCGTTTCGAGATGTGCGCCAAATCCATTGTTCCAATGGTAAACAGCATCATAGCCACCCCAGAGTATTCTTCCATCCGCGGTGGTGCGAAAATAGTGGAATTGCCGGCTCGCATCGCTGATTCCCTGACGCCCATACCATCCGATGGAATCACGCTGCGCAGAGGTAAGAGGCTCTGTCATCAATACATAGTCATACACCGGAACAACATAAAAAGAGATACGTTTGAGTAAGGGAGGATACGCATTCGTAGCCAGTGCAACATATGAGGCACGGACATGTCCGTGTGGCGTATGTGCAATGAGGTGATGGTCCTGCTCTTCGATCTTAACGACACGGGAGTGCTCATAAATCTCCACACCGAGATCCAGGCATGCCTTTCGCAGCCCCCATGCAAGCTGTGCAGGATTGATCAGCGCACATTCACGCGGGTGATTCAATCCCGCGATGAACAAGGGTGATCTGATAATTTCTTGAAGATTATCGCGCTCATAAAATTCGAATTCAATGCCATGGCGCCTGGCAATTTCAACTTCTTCTCTCAGGTCATCCACTTGATATTCATCAGATGCCATGAGTATGTCGCCCACACGGATGTAGTCACATTCGATATTCAGTCTTTGGATTGTTGATTCGATTGCGTCCAGATTGGCAGCGCCCATTGCAAGCAGGGTCCCAAATTCACGTGGCCAGCGGGATAGACCGTTTCGAAGCCCATGGGTCAGCGATGTGGACATAAATCCGCCGTTACGCCCACTTGCACCTGAGGCGATTTCGCCACCTTCGACGAGCACGACATCCCGGCCGGGGGTTTCCTCTTTTGCCAGCAGAGCTGTCCACAACCCGCTAAATCCTCCACCGATGATAAGAAGCTCTGTAGAAATGTCCTTCATTAATTCGGGTTCGGACTGGGGACAGCTTGGATCATCGAGCCAGAACGGTACATGGCTGACGTCGTCAATGGATTTGAGGGCTGCTTCTGTGGGAATGTTGGAGTACACCATATGGACATTTTACCTGCATGCTGGCTATTCGTCATTTTGCGACTTTTTGGAAAACCGTGCGTAAATAATATAGAAATCAGACAGGAGATAAAAATGAACGTAAATCAAAAACCAGCTTTGCGTCGTTCGCGAAGGAATCGTGTGGTTGCAGGTGTCTGTGGCGGGCTTGCTGAATTTTTCGGTATCAGCGCGCTTTGGTTCCGCCTGGCAATGCTCATTGCCTTCATTCCGGGAGGCGTGCCGGGCTTGCTTATCTACATCCTTTTGTGGATCATGGTTCCTAACGAATAAGGAAGCGTAACAACAGGGAGGCCACGTTGGAAAACGTGGCCTTTTGCGTTAATAACATTTGCATTACGGCGCAGGGATAAATTCCTTATGCACGACCTCGATGTTTGCGGCTTTCAGGAAGTTCATCGCGTTCTCGTCCATGCGATAGGCAACGCTGTACACGATGCGACTAATTCCGGCGTTGATGAGCACCTTCGTACAGTTGATACATGGAAGGTGGGTCACATAGCAGGCCGCGCCTTTAGTGGAGATTCCGTGCAACGCTGCCTGGATGATGGCATTCGTCTCGGCGTGGATCGTGCGAACGCAATGCCCATCCACCATCAAATGACCGATCTCGTCGCAGTGACCCTGTCCAGCGGGGGAGCCGTTGAATCCGGTTGTAAGGATGCGTTTCTCCAGTACCAGCACGCAACCTACCAGCGCCCGGTCACAGGTGCTCCGTTCCGACACAGCGTATGCGATTTTCATAAAATAGGAATCCCAATCGGGGCGCATAAGTTATCCTCTTTGGTTTGACGATTCGTGGTTGTCGGTGATCATGTGTATGGTAAGGCACGAATCCAACGGTGCAGGTTACATAAAAAAGACTTGCTCGATTGTATAGCAAGTCTTTTGAATCAAATGTTGTCGTTGAATCACGGCGTGGACGTTGCGGTGACGACAGGCACGACCGTTGCCGGGACCACCGTGATTCCCAGCAGTCTTGCCAGTTCCATCGTGTACATGTCATGCTGCTGCCGGGCAAGCGCAATTCCCTGATCGACAGCCTGTTGATCTGAACCACCCATGAATGCGATCAGTGTGTTGATGACCGAATTCATATGTGAAATCTGATACGTCTGCAGATCCCTCAGGCAGGGTGGAGTCTGTTGATCCTCGGCATCCCGCCGGATCTTTTGAAGTTCTGCAATCGCATCGCTCAGTTGTTCGCGCGGCCGGCTGGCGGCGAGAGAGGATGCATCATCAAACTCACGCATGAATTTGTGAACCTTTTGCACCTCTGCATGAATATTTTCCGGAGCACAAGGATTGGGCGTCATTGTAATCGTAGGAATGTTTGTAGGGACCGGAGCAATCGTGGTAGGGGGGGCAGCAGTACATGCATTCAAGACCGCTGAAATTACAAGTGCAAATAAGATGATCTTCTGGATTTTTCCCGTCATAATTCCTTCCTTACCGCGTGTCTCACGCATAACATGCGTAGCAAAACTTTTTGAATGGTTTTGCAGGCTGAAATTCAAATCCCAGGTTTCGTTAATTATGTGGCACTCTGTAGAACAATCGAGGAACAGCTGCAAGCTGTTCCTCGATTATAACATTGGATACTTTGAAGAGGCCGTTGGGTGGGACCAACCAGGCGCTTATCGGGATCTGTGAGAGTGCCTCTGCGCCCGATGATGCCGATGTCCATGGTATCGCGGGCCTTGATTATGGCCGTTGGTTTGGCCTCCATTCGTGACCGTGCCGGTCCCAGTGCCCGTGTTGTTGTTCGGGCTGGCGACCACGACCGTGCCACTGCCGGTGGAAGTGTTCGTAGCGGGTACGGCAACACATGTCGGGTCCTGGAACACGTTCCCGGAGGAATTTCCGCTGAAGGTCTGGGTACCGTCCGGAGCGTAAATAATATTGTTGGCTGAAATTCCAAAGAGACCGTTCTGAGCAAAGGTGCCGCCATTCACGAACAAGGTGTTCGTGCAAACACCGGTGACATCTACACCGTCTCCACCATTGCCGGTTGCCGTGACGTTTGTCAGCGTTACATTTCCGCCGTTGGCAGAAATGTTCAGACCATCACCGCCATTATTGGTGAAGGTACTATTGATGACTGTAATGGTGCCATTGCCAACCAGGATCGTCCCTTCAGCGCCATTCCCAGACGCTGTGACACCGACCGTTGAGTTCTGTCCCGGACCAAGGAAGATGTTCCCGTTCGTGCTGACGACCTGCAGACCATACCCGGCCAGGGTTCCATCCGAGGTGGTGTACTGGTTTCCATTGAAGAAACTGGAGAAGACGGTTATGTCACCGTTGGCATGGAGATTGGCGCCAAACAAGTTGTTATTGTTGGCCTGGACAGCATTCAGTTCGATCATCCCTCCTGCATCAACATTCAGGCCATAGCCGTGAGTGGTCACCTGGGTACACGAGGTATTATTGCAGGTCGTGCCCTGGTTGCCGGAGAATATGCTGTTGTTGATGAATACATCTCCGGTTGTGTGGATGCTCGCACCAATCAACCTGTTCTCTTTTGCTTCCACGTTGTCCAGAGAAACCGTTCCCGTGCTCTCGACCAGCAAGCCTGTATCGTCAATGAAGATCTGCGAGTCAGTCACATTGTTATTGAACTTGCTGTTTGCAATATTAATGTCAATACCGGTCAGGCTGCCTCCCCACAGGTTATTGAAATTGGCTTCGACACCGTCCAGAGACATTGTTCCCGCTGTGGTAGACACCTGCAGACCATAACCGTAGTACGTGAACTGGTGTGTGACAGGATCGAATGAGAATGACTGTTGGTGTGAGAAGAAGCTGTTGAAGATGGTCACATCGCCGACTGCCTGGATATTCGCACCAAACAACTGGTTGTAATTTGCTTCCACATTGGCAAGAGCTACTACGCCCGAGCTGATTACTTCCAGTCCATATCCGGTGGGGTTGTTTTCAGCGCCAGAGCCGTTATGACTGAAAGTGGCCATGTCAATGGTCACCGTCGATCCTTCCACGTGAGCGCCGTAAAGATAATTGTCTGTGGCCTCCAGATTCGAAAGAGCAATTCTTCCACTGGTTACGACATTCAAGCCGTATCCCAGCTGCCCATTGAAGAAACTGCCGTCGATGGTCACATTGCCAGTGGCAGTGATATCGGCGCCATAGGCCTGGTTATTGTTCGCGCTGACGTTGGCAAGATTGACATTACTAGCGCTTGTGATGGTCAGGCCCTGTCCGAGCAGCGCCGCACTCGATCCGGTTCCATTATTATTGAATATGCCACCGGAAATATCCACACCGTCGCCGCTGAGGCTGGCGCCGAACAGATTATTGTTGGAGGCCGAGACGGTATCGAGGACGATGACACCTGTGGTGACCACTTGCAGACCGTAGCCATAATATGTCTTTCCTGAATTGGGCCACGTGTAGGACTTGTTGCCATCGAAGAAACTATTGAGGATCACAACATCGCCGTCTGCTGTGATATTTGCTCCCCACTTCTCGTTGTTATCGGCGGTGATGTTCGCAAGAGTCACGCCGAGCAAGCCCGTACTGTTGATCTGCAGACCATATCCTTCGGATTCTTCCAGTCGTCCGGTTCCATTGTTGCTGAATGAACCGTTGCTGAGCATGATCTGGTTGCCGGATAGATTTGCCCCAAAGAAATAGTTGTTATCTGCCGTGATCCCGTCGGCTGTGATGTTGCCCGTGGTGACAACCTGTAGTCCGTATCCACCGATTGCAAATTTATCGGTGCACGTGACGCAGTAATATCTGTACTCAACATTTCCGGAGAAGAAACTGTTCGTGATTGTCACATCCCCGCTGGTATCGATATTCGCGCCGAATGCCTGGTTATTATTTGCCTCGACGCTTACCAGAGAGACATTCCCGCCACCGTTAACTTCCAGTCCTTTGCCAGTCGTGCCATCGAATGAGCCGTTCTGGTTGAATGTGGAATTGGTGATCTGGACGTTCCCACCGGCGTGGATGTTCGCACCATGATTCTGATTCTGGTTGAAGTTCGAATCATGGATGGTCACATCACCACCAGCATCCAGGCTGGCACCGCTCTGCGAGCTCGTGACCTCCACATTGTTCAATGTGACGTTCGCGTTGGTATATACGGTTAACCCAGCTTGTCCATTAACATTGCTGATGTTGATACCGTTGAATGTCAGCGAACCCACCCAGGGATTGGAACTGGACCCGATCGTGAGAGGAGCATTGAAGTCTGTAGTCGCAGCGGGATCGACGGTGTTATTTGTTGTGTTCCAGCCACCCTGCAAAGTTAGATTGTAGTTATTCAGGCTGTTGAACGTGTAGTTGTTGAAGTTGATGCTTGATTCGCCGCCCAGGTATTGGCCCTGCTGGATGTAGATGGTCCCGGCCTGCTGAAAAGCAGCATCGGTTTCATGCGTCTGCAGATAGGTCAACAATTCATCGAGACTTGCGAACGAATCGGTACAGCCGTTTTGCCCCGGAGTGGGGGTCTGCCCCTCGGGACACCAGATCGGATCATAGGCCGAATCAATCGCATCGGCGCTGGCCTGGGTTGCGAGAGGTTGAGGCTCACCATCGGAGTTGAGCACGGTGATCGTCGTATTGTCAGGCAGCTGCTCCAGGATCGGTTGAGCAGGGGGCTCAGTGGCGGCCGGATCAGGCGGCGAGACTGCCGCATCGGTCGGCGCGGAGGTGCCATCTGCAGGCTGCTGGGATTCCTCGGTAGCCACCGGAGTAACGTCCCCAGGTTGTGCAGGTTCCTCGGTTGCTGTTGGATCAGCCGGCTGCACGGGCTCCTCCGTAGCTACTGGAGTAACATCCACCGGTGGTGAGGTCCCATCGGTAACTTCCGAAGTACCACCACTCCCATCAGGGGGTACGACCGTTTCTGTTGATGCCGGGGGTGCGCCATCGTCAGCATAAGCGGTCGCTGTTGTGCCAAAGGCGCTCCACATAACGATTGCAAAGATGGTCAAAGATAGGAAAAATGCTCTCAGTTTGTTGGACATATCGACTCCTTTTCCTTACCGCGAAAAACAAATAATAGAGGTGTCTTATTCAGGCACCTCTAATTTTACGGACTGAGCTGGATGAAGTCAAATACGAAAAGGTTACACTTCCTTCCCTATTTGACGGTTGGTCGATGCAAAGGCTATCAGAGATGCGTACCCACGACGTTATCGAAACATAAATGTTACTTGTCTTCGTCCAAAAGTAGGACTATTTGGTGAGCTCAATAGATGGAGCGTTAGGAGGTGCGCCGCCGAAATTATTTGCTGGATTGAAATTGAGGGTTAATCCACCCGAGCCTGTAAATTCGGCCCTCAAAGAAATAATCTGAGAGTCGATGACAAAGCTGCTTCCGGCTCCATTAGCCGTGTAGTTGGAGGACGGCGCATACACGGTACCGACGAACGTAGAATTACCACTGCCGGTGAGCGTGATGGGACTGCTGTTCGTGCGGTCCACGTACACGGATAGTCCTTTATAAGTCCCGGAGGTCATCGGACTGACGTTAAGGTCTACATTACCGCCTGTGCTAAGCGCTCCACTTTGCATATAGATCATGACGCCATTGGCAGTAAAGGTTCCGCTGCCTCCGACGTTGAAGTTACCCTTCAGAAAGTAAATTCCCGGATTTAGCGTAAGGTTTCCGGCCCCGCTTCGAGTAATACTGGTGTAGCAACCGGGGTCGATCGTAGCATCTGTGGAGCCACCGAAACTGCGTGCAACACAGCCACCCGGGTCAGGGGGTGGGTTTAAGGATGAAGCAAATGGGTCTGATATGGTACCTGGTGCTTCAGAGCTTCCAAGGGCTGCAGGCCAGGGCGTGACCGTGGTGCCAAAAGTGTGGTTGGCAGCTCCCACGACCGAAAGGCTCCCCGCACTGAAATCTCCGCTTCTTACTTTGAAAATATCATTGCTGAAGAAACTTCCAGCCACATCGAAGGAACCATGCCCGCTTTTGTCGAATCCGTTGACCCAGACGTATCCTCCTACCGTCCAATCACCTGCGCCAGAAAAATTAAAAAAGCTGCTGATATCTATGTTGCCGGTAATAGTGAAATCACCGTTTCCTGATGCGTCGAAGCAGGCATTGTCTCCGATGCTTCCATTTATCGTGCGTGGACCGCTACCTGTGAAGAACAAGCCTCCATTCGAGCAGTTCGTACCCAGCGTCGTGATACCATAGCCGCTTCCACCGCCTGAAGAAGTCGACGAGGACCCCGAGACATGGGCGATCGCTTCCGCAGCATTGGTGATCGTTTGTCTGCCGATGATGCGCGCAAACGTGGTGGGGAGGTAGGATACGATACGGACGCGAATGTATTCAGAAGAGTCCGCGCCTGCCGGCATGCCCTCGCAGGCAGCATGGGTAACATTCGTGTTGCTGCATAACTCTACTATCACAGCATTTGTATTTGCTACAACGACATTCAACGCGCCGTTGTTGTTATAGCCATTGGACACGGCACGTGCAAGGGCCGCGTTTCGGCCTGCTGTGAACTTGGCAGTCGCATTGCCAGGGGTTCGAATTTCTGCCAGCGCGGCAGCCATCACGGAAGTGTCTGCCGTATTCTGGGCGTGACGCTTGTCTGAGAAGGCGCGGCTGCCATCGATTGCCAACGCTGTGAACGCAAATAACCCAACCGCTGCAAATGCGATCAGGATGAGTGCCTGTCCCTTTTGAGAATTCATCCGTTTCATGTTCGAACTCCTGATTCTGCCGTGTAGAGGTGCGTGGTGGAATGGTCTCGTGAGCTGAGCTCAATACAATCGATTGACATTTTGCTGGCCCCGATGACCTGAACCACTAAGACAAAAATCACATATACCAATTATACGAGTATTTTATAACAATTTTGTTACATTTTGGCAATTCCAAAACCCTACATTTACGTAATCCCTGTTTCCCCTATTAGTACTACCGCTGGTCTCATAAAGAAGTTGACTTTTTGCATGACATTGCAGCCTGAAATCCAAATATCGAGTTGGTAAATTATGCGGCACTCGCCAGGCAGGTACATCCGCTTTTGACAGCAATTATACAGTTGAATCAAAAAAGCGACGCGTACTGCGCGTCGCTTTTTTGCGGGCAGGGATTGACTACTTCAACAAAGTAATCGTGGGGTTTACCGGTGTCTGGTGGTTTTCGGCCTCCTGGTAGTTGACGTACACGTCTGCATCACCGTTGGAACCAACGATATATCCAATAATTTGTGAATGCATCCCTGCAGGATCGCCATTCCCGCGAATATCCAGGCAGGCAGAAGGGGCAAGAATCGTTCCGTAGAAAGCGCCGCCGCCATTGCCTCTCCATTCGATCACCTGGGTATTGTTGGAGGTAAATCCCGGGCATGGGTTGGAGTTGTAGGCAACAACCATATAATAATCTTCATAATCGCCACTTTGTGTGGGTGTACCCGAAAATCCGCCACCGCCCGCGAACTTCAAATCGAACGTCGGATCTGTGACGTATAGTGTGGCATTGTCAAGCACGATATCTTTTGAATCATACGCATCGAGATCTGAGATGCAGTAGACACCGTCTGTGAAGGTGGATCCGCTCGCCGGTGGGGGCAGTCCTACATCTCCGGGAGTCCCATCGCACGGGTTCGGCGGCATGATGGCCAGTACATCTTCCGGGTAGTTGATCGAATATGCCGGGTGTTGAATACAGGTAAAACCACTGCCCGTCCCTACGGATGTCATGCAGTCACCTGAATCCAGCGTCACCGAGCCGTTATTCTTGGCGTAAGCACAACCGTTCGAGAACAATCCACTGCCTTCCACTTTCCAGTGCGCAGAATTGCTGGTTCCACTGTCGAATGAGCAATCACCGCCTATATTAGGCTTCAACCCTACTATCGCACTTCCATAAAAAAGCGGATCGATGTGGTACGCACATCCACGCGTAGTTGCCGTTACCGCGTTGGTGATTAGATTTCTTCCGATCACGCGGGCGAAGGTGGTATTGATGTTCGACACGATGGTAACGGTAATTTCCTTGCCGGAAACATTTCCCGGGCATATCCCCGATCCAGTCGCGATATCGGTGATGGTGATCGTAACGTCATTCATGGTACCGCCATCATAACCGTTGGATGTGGCGCGGTTCTGGGCTGCGGTCTGTATGTCACTTCCGTGGGTATAGGCAAGAGCACCAGCCAACGCTGCCGTATCGGCGGCATTTTGGGCATGACGTTTATCAGAAAAGGCCCGGCTCCCGTCGATTGCCAGCGCGGCAAATGCGAATAAGCCAATCGCCGCCAGGGCAATCAGAACAAGAGTCTGTCCCTTTTCAGTTGTTTTCATTTCCATGGCATCTCTCCTTTCGAGTTATTCAACCTAATTGTACGGTAGACACGTCGAGCAATCGAGCTTTATGTTACTTTTTACCCATACGGTTTTGAAAGTTCGGCCTACACTATCAGGACTGTAAGCGTACTCGATTTGTTACATCGCCCAATGCAGCCATGATCCCAATTGGAACCCGGAGCTGAATAAAAAAAGCGACGCATGTCTCGTGCCGCTTTTTGGGTGATCGATGCCTTACTTCAGAAGCGTCAGGTTCGCATCCTCCGGGCTTGTAGGATTGTCACCGGCCTGATAGTTAATATCGAGATCAGCCGTTCCGTTTGATGTGAAGTTGAAGAATATCATCTGACTACGAGTAGTAACGCCCGATGAATTTCCGCGATAGTCCATGCACGTTGACGGGGCGAGGATGGTACCCACAATATCCAGATTACCATTGCCTCTAAACTCTATATTCTGGTCGCAGTTGCTTGCTGCAGTCAGACTGAGCAATTTGATGATCATGTAATAGCCCTGATACGTGCCGGAGGTGGAACCCGTGCCAAAGAATCCGGTGTCGCCGCCGCCGTTGAACTTCACATCAAAACTGGTATCTGTCACATATAACGTGGAGTTGCTGAGAACGATATGATCATTCAGCGTTGAGAAATCAGAAATACAAAAGATATCGTTGTCGAACGTGGTCTGGCCACTGGTGGGCACTTTGCCTCCGGCGGCATATCTGCCACTTGTGATCGTGCCGGTGCAGGGATCGGGAGGCATGACCGCTGCAATATCTGCTGGATAAGAGTACGCGGAGGATGTCTGGCCCTCCTGTACACAGGTGTGTGTGCCTCCGCCGCTTACATCTGCGTTTCCAACAGAATTGACGCACTTATCATTTGGAACTGTGAGCGTTCCGTTTGGATGTTCCAAACAACCGTTTGAAAATACGCCACCGCCAGTAACCGTCCAGGTCTTGGAATTGCTATTGCCAGTATCGATGCCGCAATTGGTAAGGCTCGGGTTCAGCCCCACGATGGCGTTTCCATCGAAAAGTGCTCCCAGGGTATAAGCGCAGCCGCGTGCGGTTGCCGTGACGGCATTTGTCACTTGGTTTCTGCCGATTACACGAGCGAATGTGGTATTCACATACGATACGATGGTGACCGTGATTTCCTTACCGGCGGCATTGTTGGAGCATATACCAGAATTGGTAGCCAGATCTGTCGTTGTGATGGTGACATCACTCATCGTGCCACCGTCGTATCCATTTGCTGTGACGCGACTTTGAGCCGCAGTATTGACGTCATTGCCGCGCGCGTACGCGAGCGCGGCCGCTAATGCCGCGGAATCGGCGGCATTCTGAGCATGACGCTTATCAGAAAAGGCTCGACTTCCATCGATGGCCAGGGCGGAAAAAGCAAATAGTCCAATAGCAGCAAATGCAATCAGAATGAGTGCCTGTCCCTTTTCAGTGGTTTTGATGTTCATAGCAATGCTCCTTAGTAAATAATTTCAACAGAGACATGACAAAAGATTCTCGCTTGTGTTACCAGTTCAGGCCCTACACTTTTGAAAATAGTCAGTGTGAGTCTAGTTTGCCTTTTTGAAAGCTCATCGATCCAGCGACTCAATGAGAAAGAGCCTGGCGAGTAGCGGCCAGGCTCTTGTGATTCACACGAATGGAGATTGATTATTCTGTTGTCATGCAAAGATGACCAAGCTTTATTCCACCGTCACTGATTTGGCGAGATTCCTCGGCTGGTCCACATCCAATCCGCGCAGGGATGCGATGTGATAGGCCAGCAGTTGCAGAGGAAGTACAGTTACGATCGGGGAGAGCAGCCAGGGCGTCTCGGGAATCCACAGGATGTGGTCAGTCATTCCCTGCATGAGTTCATCCCCATCCGTTGCCACGGCAATGACGATTCCTCCACGCGCCTTTGCCTGTTGTATTTGTGAGATCATCTTTTCATGCCAGGGATCTTTCGGAGCAAGGCAAAGCACCGGCATACGTTCGTCAATTAGCGCAATGGGACCATGTTTCATTTCACCAGCCGGATAGCCCTCCGCATGAATGTATGAAATCTCCTTCAATTTCAATGCGCCTTCATAGGCGATGGGCATATTGAGGCCGCGTCCAAGATAGAGGCAATCGCGAATGTCTTTCAGAACATGCGCCACTGCTGCAACATCCTTTTCACGCTCGAGGGTGCGACCGACCAGACCGGGAATCAGCCGCAGGTCAGAGACGAGTGACTTGCGGGCCTTGTCGTCAATGACGCCCCGCAGGTCGGCGAGAAGGATGGCGAGCATATACTGGTCAACGAGTGGGGCCGTGAAAGCCTTGGTCGAAGCGACCCCGATCTCAGGTCCCGTTTGCATCGAGATGAATCCGTCTGAGGCGCGGATGGCCTGTGATCCAATGGCGTTTACGATGCTCCAGATCACGGCTCCTTTTTGTCGTCCCTCCTCCATGGCGGCAAGTGTGTCCGCGGTCTCGCCCGATTGCGAAATCGCCAGTACCACCGTCCGGTCGCTGAGGATTGGATCACTGTAACGGAACTCGGAACCGATCACAACTTCCACCGGAATGCGCGCGATCTTCTCGATCAAATATTTTCCGACCATGCCTGCGTACGCGGCAGTACCGCAAGCAGTAATGTAAATCCTGTCGATCTTCTTCGCCAGTTCTTCGGTCAGGTGCAGCTCAGGCAGGCGGATTTTTCCGTTCGCAAAATCCACACGGCCCGCGAGCGTATCTGTCAGGGCACGGGCCTGCTCGTGGATTTCCTTTTGCATGAAGTGACGATATTCGCCCTTCTCAGCCGCGATCGGATCCCACGAAACTTTATGTACCTGCGGTTTCACTTTTGCGCCCTCCAGCGTTTCGATAGTAATTGCGTTGCGTGTTACAACCGCCATCTGCC
Source organism: Anaerolineae bacterium (assembly GCA_041487615.1). Lineage (GTDB taxonomy): Bacteria > Chloroflexota > Anaerolineae > Anaerolineales > Villigracilaceae > Defluviilinea. Next base: position 10,614 of record JBGPNQ010000026.1, on the reverse strand, counting down.
GCGATTCCAAAAAGATCACTTCGCGAGTATGTTCCATGATGGCCGGCGTATCGCTCGCAATGTAGTTCTCATTCTCGCCAAGCCCGAGCACCACGCCCCCGGCGTTGCCGATGCGCGCCGCGACGATCTTATCCGGTTCATCGGCAGACATTAACACCACCACATTTGCGCCCTGGATTTGATTGAATGTCCTGCGCGCCGCATCCACCAGGCCAAGGCCCGTTGCGAGGTAATGTTCCACGAGATGGACAATCGTTTCTGTGTCCGTGTCCGATTGGAACTCCACACCTTCGGCAATCAGTTCATCTTTCAATTCGAGAAAGTTTTCGACGATGCCATTCTGCACAACAACCACCCGTTTCGTGTGTCCAAGATGGGGGTGCGCGTTGCGCGCGCTGGGCGCTCCATGCGTTGCCCAGCGCGTATGGCCAATTCCCGGTGCGCCATTGATGGGAGATTTGGTTAGAAGATCCACTAATTGGGAAAGCTTACCCGCGTCTTTCCGAACTTCGAGCCGGTCACCGTTTAATACAGCGATTCCCGCCGAGTCGTAGCCGCGATATTCCAGCCTCTTCAGGCCGTTGAGTATGATCGGCGTCGCGTCACGCGGGCCGATATATCCGACGATTCCACACATGGGAGTCCTCCGAAAGTTAATTTTATGTCGTTGCGAGCGTACGTTGCGAAGCAACCCCCTGATGAAACAGGAGATTGCTTCGGGCGAAGCCCTCGCAATGACACCAGACATCTATGCCATTCCGTGCTTTTTTATCCTCATGATTGCTCACGCGGTGTTGTAGCAAGGTTACTTCTTCGGAGGGAAAGAGAAAACGGGTGATGGCGCACCCGAAGGGCTTCCGCTGATCTGTCGATTTTTTCTCCCCTCACCCTGTCCTTTGGACATCCCTCTCCCATTGGGAGAGGGGTAGGTGTGAGGGAAAGATTAGCTCCATCTGCGCGATGGAGAACCCTTATCCTCGTCGCCCCGCGTTGGCGGGGTCATGCGCTTTCTTTCCCGGGAATGTGTCGGTCCACCTCCTTAATAGAATTTGTGCGGGCGGGATTATACCTGATTAATTGCAAAAGAATCCGGCTATGCAGGACGTCTGTTGATATCCGCTCCTCGTTGAACGTCTGGTATGCACGGTCAGGGTTCGATGTTTTCTGATTTCCCTGCTACCGCTTGTCTCACGCATGTTCTACATGCGTAAGTAAACTTTTGAATCGGCTTTGTTAGCCGAAACTCAAATCTCAGGTTTACATAATACGACACTCTGCAAAAACGAAGGAGTGCCTGTTCCATTCCGGAAGAGACACTCCTTAATCACCAACCTGAAAACCAGCTCAGTGCACTTGATACTTTGATTTGTTAGAACCTCAGACAACGCATTATCAACAAGTTTGTTTAAGGATGGTATCGGTGACAGTTGCCGTAAGCGGAATACTTGTCCGGCTTAAGATCCGACGCATGAAAGGCATGAAGATTGCATGGTCGTGCCTGACCACCACCTGAATCCCATTTCCTTCACAAGCATCGCCATCGGGAAAGTTCACAGTGACGGTGGCGCCCGTGTTGACATTGGTGTCGGAAAGATTAATCGGAGAGTTCGATGAATTGCGGACGCGGCTCACGATTTCCGTGGTATTTGTTGGATCAAGTGAACCGTACAGTGCGCCTTCCTGGGCAGCATCGCGCAGCTGCACGAACTGAAAAAACGCAAGCCCAAATTCGGTGGCTCCCGATAACAGATACAGCAATACCACCAGGCTGATCGCCAGTTCCACTAGACTCTGCCCGCGTTCCTTTTTGCTTTTCATCTCATTCCTCTCCAGATTAATTACTTGAATCAATGGGGGTAGGGCATCCATTTGTGCCAAGATAGATAATGATCCGCTCCGTGCCATCGGTCCTCTGATAGGATTGGTGCATCGTGAAGGTGATCGTGGAAGAACCCTGGGGGACGGTGAGTCCGAACGGCGAAATGGTAAGGCTTGGAGCAAATAAATTCCCACTCCAGAAGGAACTGCCCAGCGTTGCATCCTGCAATTTCAACGTCTTATCACCGGTCAGGTGCCCCTTATCGTGGTTCCAGAACACAGATACACTGGCGACCACAAGGTCGACGCCGGTCGGGTTATTGATGGTCATGCTCATCGTATTGCCTGAGATGGTCAGGGGCCCATGCGTAACCTGCCAGCAATTTGAAATGGCTGTTGGGGTCAAAGTTGGCGTGAGTGACGGAGTGGGCGTCAGTGTTTGTGTAGGTGTATTTGTAATGGTGGGCGTGAGCGTGATCGTAGGAGTCTTGGTGGGAGTGGGCGGAGTCCCCGTGACAGTTCGAGTCACAGTGGGTGTCCGCGAAGGCGTTAGCGTTTTCGACGCGGTCGGCGTGTTCGACGGGGTCAGCGTTGGCGTGAACGTCGGTGTCGGTGTGTCGGTTGGGGTGTCCGTGATCAAGGGTGGAATGGAAAGACTCACAAAAATCGTCCGCCTGCTGATGGCGCGGATGGGATCGGGGGGACTATCGGTTTTGCTGCGCGAAACGAAAGGCACGAGTTTTGGGACAATCGGCTTGAATGTGCCATCAATTTGGACAACAAGACGATCGGTATTATTGGTGCTCGGTGAAAAGCTGGTGTCCGAAGTCCCACTGCAATAGGTGGTGGCACCCGTGCCTGGTCCATGATCGTATTGAATCGTAATGTCCGCATCGGCAAAAGAATTCAAGAAATCCACTTTTTGAGCTGCCTGTCGGATCCCATAACAATCCTGGTATCGTTTGAAACTTGAATTATTTGGGCCGCCCACAGCTGTGTAATTCTGTCCTGCGCCCGTGGTCGAACCATAACGGACGGCCTGTCGGCTTGCAGTTACAATGGAGGAATAGATGAATAGCAATCTGCCTGCTTCCAGGAGACCATACAGCAGCAACAACAGAACCGGGAGTGCAATGGCAAATTCAACCATGGCCTGTGCCGACTTCTCTTTCCTGAAGAATAATTTCGTGCGCATAATGAATCCTGACTCCTGATAATCCTAATTCTTAGTGTAATAGCCATGTCGATGCGTCCAATGAGACATTCGTACTACACAGGCTCGACACTTATGCAAATTACGGTTGAAAAAGGAAGAGCGATGCTGCAATAATGAAAAAGGGACCGTACGGGATAAATGTCAAAAGGGCTTCGCTTGAATAGCGCCGCCTCAGCACCAAAGCAAGGAGGTATAGAAAGCTGATCAGACCTCCAAAGATAACACCCCACGCCAGTACACTGACTATGAAGGGCCAGCCAAGCATCAGACCGAGCACCGCGGCCAGGTATACATCACCGCCTCCGAGAGCCTCTTCGTCATCATTTTCCTGACCTGTAGCTTGCATCCTTCGAGCGCGATACCGTGCGACAAGAGTGCCAAGCTGATAGAAGAGGAACATCACTCCGAAGCCGAATAACCCTCCAAGGAGAGACATCGCCATTCCGAGGAGAATGCCTTTGTCGTCGATGCGGCTGTGGATGGATGTCCCAACAACAAAACCGAGGATCGCGCCAACCAGGCTGGTGGGGTGCAGGATCAGCCTGTGTTCCAAATCGATGATGGTAATGATCCCGAAATAGATCAGCACGAGAGATCCGAGGGCGAATCCCAACGCCTTTGATGGGAACAACCAGAAATAGGCAAAAGAACCGGTCGCCAGAATTTGAACCAGCCATGTCCGCAGGCTCCGCTTTTCACTGCACGAACGACAGGCCCGCAGGGTCACATAGTCGATCCACGAAAATGAATTGCCGCATTGTAGACACGCAGGCTGGCTGAATCGCCGAGTGACAGGCAGCACATCTGCGCTGTAATTAATGAAAAGTCCAGCCAGCCAGCCGAGGAACAAAGGAAGTAGAAGCGTTACATTCATCACAGGTATTATATTCCAAAGGTCATGGTTAAAAACCGCGGCTAAGATCGTGTAAGCGATTTGTAATGTGCTTGCCCAAGCCCCTGATTTGCCTTACAATCGCGACCAGATTTCCTTGGAGAAGAACATGGATAAATTCATCATCGAAGGCGGAGTTCCATTGAGGGGAGAAGTAACCCCAGCCGGAAATAAGAATGCCGCACTGCCGTTGGTTGCCGCGTGTTTGCTTACGAAAGAACCGGTTTTGTTGCGCAACGTGCCTCATATACAAGACGTGCTTGTGATGCGAAAGTTAATAGAAAGCCTGGGCACACATATCGAGGATTTGGATGCCACCACATGGCGTCTCACCTCGCCGGAACTGAGGCTCGCCGACCTGAACCCGGACTTGTGCCGCCGCATCCGGGCTTCCATTTTGATCGCGGGGCCGTTAGCGGCGCGTATCGGCGAATTCAAACTCCCGCCTCCAGGCGGTGATGTGATCGGACGGCGCCGATTGGATACACATATTCTTGCTTTGCGGGCGCTGGGCGTGGATGTGAAATACGAGAGCGGCTTTTCGTTCCAAACGGATAATCTGCGCGGAGCAGATTTCCTGATGGATGAGGCCAGTGTCACGGCGACGGAAAACGCAATCATGGCGGCGGTGATGGCAGAGGGCGATACCGTGATTCGTAATGCTGCTTCTGAGCCGCATGTACAGGAGTTATGTTTCTTCCTGAACGAACTCGGCGCGCAAATCGAAGAAATCGGTTCGAACACGTTGCACATTCATGGAGTGACGAGTTTGAAAGGTGGCGAGTTTACCATTGGTCCCGACTATCTGGAAGTAATCAGCTTTGTGGGCGCAGCCGCAGTGACGCGTGGTTCCGTGCGCGTAAAGGAGGCAGGTGCCAAGAACTTGTACATGATCCAGCATGTCTTTGAACGTCTCGGTGTGAAATGGAATGTGGAGGGCGACGATTTGGTCGTGCCAAGCGATCAGAGTCTTGAAATCATTCCCGACCTTGACGGCGCGATACCCGAGATCAAAACAAACGTTTGGCCGGCATTCCCAACGGACTTAATCAGTCTTGCCATTACGATTGCCACGCAAGCGAAGGGCTCTGTGATGTTCCATGACTGGATGTTCTCGGGACGGATGTATTTCACCGATAAGCTGGTTGGCATGGGAGCCAAGATCATCCTGTGCGATCCCTATCGCTGTCTCGTGCAGGGACCGAATCAACTGTATGGTGAAAACCTGGAAAGTCCGGATATTCGTGCGGGTATGTCCATGCTGCTGGCAGCGCTGACCGCGAAGGGTAAATCCACAGTGCGGAATATCAGCCAGATCGAGCGCGGCTATCAGGATGTGGATCAAAAATTGCGTGCTTTGGGCGCACACATCGAGCGGGTGAGTGAGTAAAATGTCTGCGCGCTCTGTGTCTCTTTGGCTAAGCCTGACGGAAATGAAATCTTCTAACAAGAATCTGCTGTAAAATAACCCGAAAACATGTCGTCTGGACTACGGAAAGATATAATGCCCCCGGTCACAAATTGGGCTTCCCACAAAGTAAAAAGGCGCAATTTGTGACCGTGAAGGGTATATTTCAAGCGAGGAAACTTCAAAGTCATGTCATCGAATGGAAATGCGAAACATATAAAAGTATTGGTATTAGGTTCCGGGCCAACAGGCTATTCGGCTGCATTGTACGCTGCGCGGGCAGAGCTTCAGCCTGTCGTTTTGACGGGCATGCAACTGGGCGGGCAGGCGGCCTTGACGTATACCATCGAGAACTATCCCGGTTTTCCGGATGGAGTCGGTGGAGCGCAGTTGGGCGAGCTGTTCCAGAAGCAGGCCGAGCACTTTGGTGCGGTGACTGAATTCGGATCCGCAAATTCTGTGAATTTGTCACAGCACCCATTTAAAGTAGATACCGATAGTGGTGAGTATCTTGCTGATGTATTGATTATTGGAACCGGTGCGAGCCCGAATCATCTAGAAATTCCGGGCGAAGTGGAATTAACCGGACGTGGCGTGTCCTACTGCGCGACCTGTGATGGATGGTTCTTCAAGGACAAGAAGGTCGTTATCGTAGGCGGTGGTGATAGTGCTTTGGAGGAAGGCCTCTTCATTACACGGTACGCATCGTCCGTGACGATCATTCATCGCCGCGACGAATTTCGCGCCAGTCCATTGTTGCAGCATCGTGCAAAAGAACATCCCAAGATGGACTTCATTCTAAATACTGTTGTCACTGAGGTGATCGGAACGGACAAGCTCGAGGCGTTGAGATTGAGGAACGTTAACACTGGCGAAGAGACGATCTATGAAACCGACGGCTTGTTCATTTTCATCGGCCATACGCCCAACACACAGATGTTCGAAGGTCAATTGGACATGAGTGACCTGGGATATATCAAAGTCAATGAGAGAATGGAAACCAACGTGCCGGGAGTCTTCGCCGCGGGTGAGGCAGCCGACCCACACTTCCGCCAGGTGGTTACCTCCGCCGGGATGGGCGCGGCGGCCGCCATTCAGGCCACTCGCTTTCTCGAAGCGGCAGAAGGACTGGCCTGAGCGGGCCCGAGGTTCCAGGGCAGCGCGAGAATCGTAAGGGACTTCCTTTTTTGGGGAAGTCCCTTTTTATCCGAATCTGATGAAAAACGTGACAAATTGTACTATTATCCCACTTGCGTTTCGGATAAAATTTTGATAATAGCGCTGGCTGCGTAAATCCGTGAATATTTCAGATGATTTTCGTTCCACAATCTGATTTGTTCTTTCGCCATTTATGCGGCACTGCGATACCCTTTCTGGAGGAGTCATGAACAAGATTTCGATCATTGGCGCGGGAATGACCGGCGCCACCGCAGCACACTGGCTCGCTGAACGTGAACTTGCAGATCTTGTGTTGGTCGATGTAGTGGAAGGAATGCCACAAGGCAAGTCGCTCGATATGCTGGAAGCGATGCCAATCATCGGGAAGGATGTGGAAATCGTAGGTGCGAACGATTACGCCGCAACCCAGGGCTCAGACATTGTAATCATCACGGCAGGTCTGGCACGCAAGCCAGGCATGAGCCGTGATGATTTGTTAACCAAGAATGCTGAGATTGTGGGCGCAGCTGCCACGGAAACGTTGAAGTTTTCGCCGGATGCGATTTACGTCGTCCTGACGAACCCGCTCGACACCATGGCATATCTCACGATGAAGAAAACGGGACTGCCGCGCGAGCGCGTCATCGGTCAGGCCGGGATATTGGACTCAGCCCGGATGCGGGCGTTTGTTGCGATGGAAACAGGCGTGAGCGTGGAAAATATCAACTGTTACGTGCTGGGCGGGCACGGCGATGAGATGGTCCCCCTTACGCGTCATTCGAATATCGCAGGCATTCCGCTCAATGAATATCTCCCCGCCGACAAGCTGGATGCAATCGTTGCACGTACGCGCAAGGGCGGCGGTGAGATCGTCAATTTGCTGAAAACCGGCTCCGCTTATTACGCACCGTCCCTGGCTTGTACGCAAATGGCAGAAGCCATCCTCAAGAATAAACATTTGATCGTTCCCTGCGCTGCCTACATGAACGGCGAATATGGACTGAACGACATGTATTTCGGTGTTCCGGTGATGTTGGGTCGCACGGGCATAGAAAAGATCATTGAATACAAGTTTGACGCTGATGAAAAAGCGATGTTTGAGAAATCGGCTGCATCGGTGAAGGAAACCCACGATGCATTGAAGAAGTTGGTAACACTGTAAGCGTACACACGTAAACAAGTAGACTGGGAAACATGCATGCGTGTATACCTGTTTACCTGTCTACTTGAATTAAACAAGGAGAAATATCCATGATCCTGCACGAGAAACTTTCTGCACAGTTGCCTGAATGGCGCGAACGAATCAAATCCCTGGCCAAAGAGCATGGTGAGGTCAAAGTTGATGAGGTCACAGTTGGACAGATTATCGGCGGTATGCGCGACATCAAATCACTGCTGACCGATGTTTCCTTCGTTGACCCCGCGCATGGCATTATCTTCCGCGGCTTGCCCATCCCTGAGCTTCTCAAGAAACTGCCGAAAGCACGTGGCGGCAAGATGCCTCTGGTCGGTGGCCTATATTACCTGCTCATGGTCGGCGAAGTGCCAACCAAGGAACAGGCGATGGAAGTGGAAACTGAATGGGCGAAACGCGCCAGCGTCCCCGATTATGTATTCAAGATGCTCAAGTCCATGCCGAAAGAGACTCACCCGATGACTCTCTTCTCGCAGGCTGTGCTCGCCTTGCAGAACGGATCGGTCTTTGCCGCGAAGTATCACAGTATGAAGAAGGATGCCTACTGGGAAGCAGCGCTCGAAGATAGCCTTGATTTGACCGCCAAGCTCCCGATCATCGCCGCGTTCATCTATCGCATGAAATATTTTGGCGAGACCTCCAAGCCAAAATACAATCCCAAACAGGACTATGGTCTGAACTTCGCCCGCATGATGAAAGTCGCGGATAAGAAGGGCTATGCAGAATTGGCTCGTCTGTATTTCATCCTGCACAGTGACCATGAATCTGGAAATGTCTCCGCGCACACGATGCATCTCGTCGGCTCGGCGCTCTCGGACCCGTATCTTTCCTTCTCCGCCTCGTTGAACGGACTCGCGGGCCCATTACATGGACTGGCGAATCAGGAATGTCTCGGCTGGTTGATCGATGTGAAGAACAAGTTTGGCGGCGTTCCCACCCGCGAGGAACTCTACAAATTCTCGTGGGACACTCTCAACAGCGGACATGTGATCCCGGGCTATGGACACGCGGTTCTGCGAGTGCCCGATCCGCGCTATATGGCACAGATGGAATTTGCGAAGAAGCGCTTCCCTGAGGACGATCTCCTCCGTCTTGCAGATATGGTCTTCGATGTTGTTCCCCAAGTGTTGAAGGAACAGGGCAAGGCCAAGAATCCCGCCCCGAACGTCGACGCGATCAGCGGCACATTGCAGTATTACTACGGCGTGCGTGACTTCGATTTCTACACGGTATTGTTCGGCATAGGCCGCGCTCTCGGTGTGACAGCCAACTATATTTGGGCGCGCGCCCTCGGCATGCCGATCGAACGTCCCAAATCATTGACCACGAAAATGATCGAGGACGCGGTCGCCAAAGTACAGCAGCCTGCGTAAAGAAAGCAAACAAATCAAGGAAAGAAAATCCCGCAGCGATAAGCTTCGGGATTTTTGTTATTCGGTCAGTGGCAACTCAATAATGAAGATTGTACCTTTGCCAGGCAAGCCGTCACTTTGTACTTCAATCGTTCCGCCATGGGCGTTGACGAGTTGTTTGGTGATGGCCAAGCCCAGTCCAGTATGGACTCGGTCGCTGCGGGATTTGTCGGCCCGCCAGAAGCGGTCGAAAATGAAGGGCAGGTCTCCAGCAGCAATACCTTTGCCTGTATCGCGCACGGATATTTGAATTTTGGGTTTGCCTGTTGTGTCTTCCATCGAATGACCGTCAATCGAAACCGTTCCGCCACTGGGAGTGTGACGCAGGGCATTCGAGATCAGGTTGGCAAGTATCTGATTTAACCGGTCGTAATCGGCTCTCAGTTCCTGGTGCGGATCGGCGATGTGTGATTGCAGAGCAATGCCCAGGGATGCGGCCTGCTGAGAAAAGCTTGAAGTGAGATCATGCATCAGGTCAGCGAGCAGGAAGCGGGTGGGATGAAGCGGCAGTTGTCCTGTTTCAGCTAATGAAAGTGTTTGCAGGTCATTCACGAGGCGGGTCATCAAGTTGACCTCATCCAACGTGTCTTTGATCTGTTCCGGGGAAGGTGGGTACACACCATCAAGAACGCCTTCCAGCTGGCCCTGAATAATGTGCAGGGGTGTGCGCAGTTCGTGCGCGATGTCGGCCGTAAGGTTGCGGCGCTGCTGGTCAGCCCGCTCCAATTCTCCGACCATCTTGTTGAAGCGTTTGATCAACTCCCCGAACTGCGGCGAATTATCATTGGGCACGCGGACCGAGAGGTCCCCTTCGGCGACCGAATCGATGGCGTTGAAGATCTGCCTCAAGGGTCTGCCAAAACGGGAATAAAGGGTATAGATGGTGATCAACCCGATCACAGCGAGCAGGAATGGAGCGCCACATCCAAGAAGCCAGATATTTGTGACCCCCGAATATTGGGAAAAGACCCGGTAAAGAAGCGCCGCAGTGCCCCCGATAAACAGAATGACCACAGCAAAGAAAAAAATTACACAGGGAAAATAACGCCACCCGCTGCTTTGCTGCCCGGAAGGGGGAGAGTCGTTGGACATGGGGATTCCGCCTAACGGTCACTTTCCATAAAGCGATAACCGATGCCGTACACCGTCTCGATCATGGACTCACCGGAGGCGGTTTCGAGTTTTTTGCGCAGATTCTTGATGTGAGAGTCGACACTGCGGTCGATGCTGGATGCTGCTCCGTGTAGATCGTCCAGCAATTGTTCCCGCGTGAGGGTCTGGCCGGGACGGCTGGCGAGCAGAAAGAGCAATTTGAATTCATTAGGAGTCAGTCTGATCGGATTGCCGTTGAATGTGACGGAATATTTTTCCGGGTCGATCTCGAGTCCACCGGCGCGGATGATCCCTGTCACTCTGATCTCTCCACGCGTCCTGCGCAGCAGCGCCCGAACACGCGCCACCAGCGCCCGCGGCGAGAATGGCTTGATGATGTAATCGTCCGCACCGATCTCGAGC
>JBGPNQ010000025.1:0-27398 GCA_041487615.1 Anaerolineae bacterium | reverse complement strand
ATGGATATATCACCAAGGATCCGGACAAGGATAAGCTCGATGTAAGAGATTATCTCAATGACACAAGGAATGGAGAACGCCTGCGGCCTCCTGGCAGGGACCACGAAGAGCTAAAGACGAATTATCTCATCGCCTGCGTAAGAATCGAAACCGAAAAAGGCGCGTTGATTCCTGGCAGTGGTGGAGGAAAGAAGACCGCTTTACATTGGGTTGTGGTCACGAATATTACTCCCTTCGGAAGCCAGGCCGGAGGCAATAGCGGCTGGGTGGAGCTCTATAATCCCTTTACTAATCGACTGGAGGAATATTCATACAAGGAGTTCAGTAACTCCTATTCGGCACCTGCCATATGGGTGAAGCGGGAGATCACTCCCACCTTCAGTCATCAGACCGTGAAACTTTTTCGGGATGGTGACCTGGAGCAGGCAAGTGGGCTACCATCAACCAAGAAGAAGGTCGAGACAAAGGCCTGGACCACGGAAAAGCTGCTGGACGAAATCAAGAAGATGCGGAGCAAAGGGAAAACGGACCAGCAGCTCCCTGCATTACTCTTTGGAAAGAATACAGGCTGGAGCAAGGATGCCCTTGACGCACTCGTGGCGAAACAATCACCCAAACCTGCCGATAACGTATCACAGTCGAAGGCCAGGCTTGGAAAAATGCTGCTTGAAAGTCTGAACTTGAAAGAGGATCTGCCAGAAGAAATCATTTCATTGATTAGCAAGGCATCCAGGGAAGACGCTGGCGATGATGACTTTGCTCTCGAAGTGGTGAACGCTTTGCGTGAACTCGGATTTCTCCTCTTTACCAAAGTTGAGGACGCTGCAGTTCAAAATAAAAAAGGACAAAAGCCGCAGCAGATCCTGTCTTTTCAGGACACACCGTTGCCGCCAAAAGTATCCACCAACGTCTCGATTGCCGGTCCTTCGGTGGGACAGCTTGAAAAGATGGAACAGACTGTCCGCGCCCAGGCGGAACAGTCCCTGCGCCTCCAGCGTGCCGCCATGGACACTGCGCACGGCCTTACCGACAAGATAGCCAGTGCGGTCGGTCCCCTGTGTGTGACGCCGGTTCAGGAAGAAATCAAGAATATCCGTCTTGGAATCGCCGTGGAGCAGCAGGCGAACAAGAAGGACCAGACCGGGAATTCCGCCGCAATTCATAAGGTATCACCTTACACACCCACCTATCGCGTCATGTGGGATTGGGAAGGCTGGGCTGTCGGCGCCAAAAAGATAAATCGACCTGAGCTTCCCTGCGTGTTCCGCTGTGGTGACATCAAGAACCCGAATAATGCTCCTTTTATTGATCTGACCGAGGAGTGGCAGTTCTTCTGGTTCGATCTGTGTTGCTGGGTCTATTATGGGCGTTATCATCAGCATTTGACTGACGAGGAATACAAATGGCTGGCCAATAAATGGACGTCGGTGGGAGATTCGAAGCGGGCGTTCACGAACGGTCAAGGTTTGGAGAGGTATAGGAATTTTGTTTTGAAGGAGCGCTTGAACAAGAACGGGCTACCCAAACTCCAGACGCTGGTCTGCGGCGGAGCCAGCCTGGCAGGGACTCCTGTACCTACCAGCGGAAACAAAAGTGCGTGGATGTTGAAAGTAGCCCATTTTGACGGAAACCGGCCGCCGCCAGATGTGCGTACGATCGATCCCTACACCGACCCGCGCGTATTCTTTGCGACTACCATTGCCTATGATAAAAAGCCTGGATACACGATCACCTTCGATGCTGTGACGGGCCCGCCGAAGCCTAAGACATTAACTATCAAAGACGACGAAGCGTTTGCCACAGGCCGGTTCCCTCAATTCGACTTGGAGGATCCGAAGACACATGAGATTACGCTCATTGATTGTCCGATTCCCATCATCGCCACGGAGGATATTTTCTACCCGATGAGATTCCTCGTTCCGATCACCGATGGAAAAAAAGCGAATCCGTATTATCCAGCGAAGGAATACACAGGTTTTGGAAGACCGGAGAAGGCGAAGTAGTGAATAGAAAACGTCCCTGAAGATTATCTTCAGGGACGTTGTGTTTTACAGAGTGCCGCATAACTAGCTAAACTTGGGATTTGATTTCCAGTCTACAAACCCTTCAAAAGCTTAGTTATTGACGGGACAAGTGGTAGTACTCGCTCGCAAACTTTTCGTGGACCCAGAGGAATTCCTGGCGCTTGTTGCGAGACAGATCAGGTCACCTAAGCCAGACGGTTACTGCATTAATTGAAAATTGTTCTTATTCACCAACTCCTCGCAAATCTTCCAAAGTTTTTCTTCCTTCTTTTTATTCCGAAATTCGCAATCCAGTTCTTCTCGCTCTTCAAAGAACTTGTTCGTTACACCCTCCATTTCGAGAGCGCTTGCCAGCCAGACGGCAGTATCCGCGCCCTGTGCGCTCGTCCGCCCGCCGGAGTATTGGGTGAGGCGCTTTACAAGCTCGGGCGCTGCATTGCGATAAAGTTCCGTCTCGGTGATCAAGCCGGGCGTCATGGCATTAGTCGTTACGCCACTTCCATCGAGTCGCCGCGCTTGTGCCCAGGTCAACAGGCGGTCACAGGCTTTTGATTGGGCATAGGCTCTGAAACTTTCGAAGGGACGGCGCTCGAATTGCAGATCGTCCAGGTCGAGGTCACTGGCATATGAGGAAGCTACATTGATGATGCGGGCGGGCGGGCTTCGTTTCAACAGGTCCAGCAATTCCTGCGTGAGCAGAAAATAACCAAGCACGTTCGTGGCAAAGGTCAACTCGATGCCGTCGGCGCTATTGGCTTTTGGAAGCGTGCCGCGATTTCCGCCTGCGTTATTGATCAGCACATCGAGTCGATCATATTTATTCCGGAAGTCGCGCGCGAACTCGCGAATGGATTTCTGGCTGGATGTGTCGATCTCCATCACCGTCACATCTTCTGCACCTGTGCGACTGATGATCTCTGCTGCGACTTCATTTCCCCTTTCAATATCGCGGCAGGCGAGAATTACCTCAGCGCCGAGATTTGCCAATTGCAATGCAATCTCTTCTCCAACACCGGATGTTGGTCCGGTAATGATAACGCGTTTGCTTTTCATTGAATTCATTCCTCTTATCTCACGTCATTGCGAGCCCGAGCGATAGCGAATGGCGAAGCAATCTTTCGCTACATCATATGAGATCGCTTCGCTGCGCTCGCAATGATGAAGTGTGTATTTACGGACTTCCAAAATCGACCGTGTAGTAACTTCCATAGGGGGTATCTGCGTTGTAGGCGTAGCCGATTCCCATGTCAATGACATTTGGGTTCAGGATTTCATCGCGGTGGATCTGGTCGTTTATCCACCAGTCGAAGGCCGTTTGGGGATAGCCGCTTCCGTAGATGATCTCTGATGAATAGGAGGGAGCATATCCCGCGGCGACCACGCGCTCATGGACGGATGAACTGTCCGAGCCGGTGTGACTGAGCAAGCCATGACAGGCCATATCGATACTGTGTCCCTGCGCGGCGACGGTCAGTTGGGCATTGACGCTTAATGCGGGCAGCCCGGCCTGGGTGCGGGCATTGTTGATCAGGTTGGTGATTTCATTGATATAGGATGAACTCGTCGAGTAATTGCAGCTTGCAGGTCCCTTGGGTGTCGGGACCGGTGTACCACTTGATGAAGGAGTGGATACGGGCGCCGCCGCAACATTTCCAATTAATATCTTGAGCCAGAATGCCTGCTCGGTACCGATTGAAAGAGTCTCCCCTTTTGCATTTTTCAAGACATAGAATCCCGTATATGCTCCATCAACGGATGGCGCGGTCAGTTCGATGGAAACGTCCACGGTCTTGCCTGCGTCCGTTTGCGGCACGGAAGCGGAGTCGGGTGTGCCCATGCGGTCACCGGCGAAGAAGGCGATGATATATCCACTCCAGTTGCATTTGCCGTTGTTCAGGAAACGCCATGTCTTGGTGAACTTTTCACCGCGTGTCATGACCGTGTTATCGGGCACGGTCACATCCTGGATCATCACCGCGCTGTCCTTGCACGTGCCCGTTGAGGATGTGGATGCTGTCCCATCAGGAGTACCGGGAGCGGTCGTGGTCGACGCATCAGAAGTGGACGTCGGTGGAATATCTGTCGGCAGAGATAGGCCTGGTTTTGTCGGAGGCAGGGTCGATGTCACAAAGAGAATCGGCGTTTCCGTCGCGGGTTCCTGCGCGACTTTCACGCACGATGACAAAGTCAGGCTGATGAGCAGAATGCAAATCCAAATCTTTTTCATGCTGTGATTCTACTTTGAAAAGATGAAGGTGTTTTAATGGAGAAGATTCTTTAGCCACAGAGATCCTTGAGGAAATTCTCAGTGGTCTCTGTGGCTCTGTGGCTAACTGTTCTTACGGAGTACCAAAGACGACCACGTAATAACCGTAATTGTTGAAGAATGAATATCCAATCCCAATATCGATGTAGGTGTCGCTGACTAAATTGAGATTGTGATTTAGGTCAGTCTTGTCATTAATCCACCAGTTGACAGCTCCCTGCCCGGTAAGAGGAGGATAACTGCCATATACATTTTCGGTTACGAAGGAAAAGACATAACCAGTTGCTGAAACCCGCGATTGGATCGTGGAGCCATTGGAACCTGTGTGCGTGAATAGATTATTGCAGGCCATGTCGTTGGCATGAGACTGGGCCGCCTTGGCAAGGTTCGAATTTACTTTGTAGGGCGGGAGTCCGTTCTGCGCGCGGTAGGCATTGATGGCGTTGAGCGTATCGGTGATGTTGGTGGTTTCCGATGAGAACGCGCACGTGGAGGTAACGAGCCCGGTGTCCGCGGAAACCGCGGTCGCCGCCACGACATTATTTGTGGAGTTGATAACCACCCACAGGCGCGAATCTTTGTTCACCTTCATGATCAAGCCAGCCGGATTCTTGATGACGAAATTTCCCTGATGTTTCCCGATGCTGTTGGGTGCCGTCAGATTGATGGAAATATCTGCAGTCTGCCCGGGATAGGTAAGGGGTAAAGGTACAGACGCCGGCGCGCCCATTCGCTCTGCGGAATAATAGGTGAGTGTGTAGTCGGACGCCCAAATGCAGGTCCCGGTGTTGCTGACGCGCCAGGTCTTTGTGAAGGGTGTCCCTGCACCGATCTCGCTGTTGTCGGGGATGGTCAGATCGGCGACAAAGGCCGCGCTGTTGGTGCAATTGGGGATATTTGTGGGTCGAGGTGCTTCCGGCGTGAAGCTGGGCGTCGACTCAGGAGGCGTTGTTGCGATGGCTTGAGTCTCTATCGGCACCTGAGGAGCTTCAGTGGCAGGCGATTCTGTTGCCGTGGATGCCTGCGGCGTTTCCGTGGATGTCGATACAGTTGGTTCGGTGGCCGCCTGCGCATTGCAGGAGGAAAGCATTAGTGTTGTCAGCAGGCTGATAAGGAATAATTTCTTGATCATTCTGAAACTCCTTTGCATTTTGTGCTGGATTCCAATGTCGATCGATTATGCTGTCACGCCCCCGAACGGGCATCGGGGCGATGTGAACGAGCGTTTTCTGCGAGTGAAGAGTCTGCTATGTGAGAAGTAGAAATTCTCCCCGGCACCTGCGTCCAAGGCAGGTGTCGTGGCCTTCATCTCCTCAGAATGACATGCTCCTAAAACATCATCATTTGTGCATTGGATTTCTCAAGTGGGTCGCTGGCGATCTGCTCTTCGAACGTTTCACGGGTCAACACCGGGACCTCGAGCAGCGTGCGCAGCAGACGATACTTTACCACCCGATAATTTTTCATACGCGCCGCAAGTGCCGGATCGCGTTGAGACTTGTACGCGGCCAGGGCCGCGCGTCCACCGGGGATGACAATCATGGACTGTCTGGCTGGATACGGCGTTTCGGCAATCGCACGTCCCATCAATGCCGAGGCGAGGATATGAAACGCGTATATAGTCTGGCCCTCCGCCTGCCAAAGATAATTTCGATTTTCCTTAGACGTCGAATATCCGAGGCGCGTTCCAATCTTCTCGATCAGGGCCGCAACGTTTTTGACCTCATTACGTCGCACAGACGCTACATCCTCTTCGCGCAATGTCCATGCAGCATCCTGCCGTTCCGCGTAGGAATTTAGCACCGCGTAGATCATCGCTTTTGACGGAGTGAATAAACCGGGAAAGCGCGGATACAGGTCGTCTTCAATTTCGAGGTAAATGCTGTTCGGATTCTTCTGCAGAAATGTGACAATGGCAACTTCCACGCGGTCTGAGAGCGATTCGTGTACGTCATTCTGAGCGGAGCGAAGAATCTCCAATGCTGTGTCAGAGATTCTCACCTGCACGCCCCGGCGCCGAACCTCCGGGGCGGTGTGCGTGCGGTGCAAGTGTCGGTCGCCCGGATTGGGCTCGCTCACAGCGTCCTGGTGTCCCTCCAGAAGCACGACATTATCTTGCAGCCCCCACACTCCCGTATCCACATTCTCACCTGTCGAATAATGAATGAAGCGCGAATCTTCTTCCAAAGCCTTCTGCATCAGCGCTTGTGTGGAGCGCAGCGCCTCATCGAATTCCTGGTTCTTTTTCTTCAACGAATGACTCTCGACCAGCGAGATCAAACCGGCCGCGTGCACATGCAAATAACTTGCGGGCTCGCCGCGTTCAAACAAATGCTCATGGATGATCGATCGCACCTCGTCAATATTTGGTTCGTTCGACTCGCGCTTCAAATGTTCACCGCGCCGCCAGACGAGTTGAATCGGGTCGTGTTCCGTGCGCAGGGTAAGTGATTGAAGATCGAAACCGGCTGCGCTCGCAGCAGTCAACACAGACGTGAGAAAGGGTGCTTCGGCTTCCGGCAATAATCCGAAGAATGGCGTACCCAGCGGAAGCAGATCGAACAAGTGCTCGAAAGCAGCGTTCAATGCAGTGGCATTCCACGCCCAGTCATAGCGGCGTCGGCGTAATGCAATCTTGAACGGTTCCACGGCTTCACGTCCCCACAGCCAGCCTGCCCACAAAGCGGACAGAGTCCAGAATGCCTGATTGGGGCGCGGCACCGAACCGATCACCGCGGCAATGGGGATTTCCTTTTTGATTTCCTGAGCAAGATCTTTTAGACGACCCTCATAGATGCAGATGCCGCCAGTCTCCGGGATCTTGGCGGGCCACGCTTCACAGGCTACGCCCGAGGCTGTCTGTGTCCATAGGCTAATTCCACGTTCAAGCTGGGTCCAGAGATTGGTTTCACGGAATTGGCCCGGGATGATGAGTTGTTTGGGACGCGGCCGTTCAGATGGATGTCCCCACAGCGTATTGCCCACGTCACACGCAACCAGTATCAACGCGTTCAGGGCACGTCGGCGCTCGGGAGTGAGATTCAAACTGTCCAGCCGGTTGATGATGGTTGTCAAAAAATAGAGGGGACGCGGGAGATAAAATTGAATCGCCTCTTCGGCATAGACGCGGTCATCGTCATCGAGCGCGGCGACACGTTCAAAAGCTCGTGAACGATGCAAAGAATCGGTGGAAGCGATTCTTTTCGCGCGTTCGATATCATCGTGAGTGACGGCACGTTCGCCAGAATCGCCACAATGCGGACAGGTGTAGATGCGCGCGTGAGGCGCCATCTCACCCTTGCGCCAGAGAAATGATTCCACCTGGATCTGTTGTCCACAATTTCCGCAGATGGTGAGATACAGCGACTGTAAATGAGCGCCGAGTCGCTCGTCCCCTTTTTTGAGGACCACCAGATCGGCGAGCGCGGCCTTGAAATCTGACTCACCTGGCAGTCTGGCAGAGGTCTCCAACAGAAAACGCGTGATCGGATTGTTGACCGCCACCAGCACGCGGTACCCCATGCGCGCGGCCTCGAGGGCCAGCCGCGGGGAGAATCCGAATGGGTCGAGCAACCAGCTTCCCATCGGCGCGTGAAGCGGGAGCCAGCGCGAAACGACTCCTTCTTCAAGCGCAGGGGTAAACCTCGAAAGCGGACCTGGGTCCGCCGGGCTCATCCCCGGAATATAGGGTTGGTGATCCATGTATTAAGTATACATCCCCCTGAATGATTTTTTTAGACTCTAGACGGCGGCTGAGCACTGATTTACGGAATTGGCCCGAGCGTGGGGGCGCACATAATATCGTAATATTCAAGCTCAATGGCTTTATTTTGTTCGGCATACGCCGCGGCATCCTTGCCGATGTTGCGGACGACGTCAAGATGAGTGCGTACATCAGTATCCCAATAACGCGGTAATGTCATAAGCGGATCACCGATCGGACCTTCTGGAAGGTACACCGGACGGGCCGGATCTTGTTGATCTGCCTGAGGTACCCAGTTGTACATGACAGGTCCGCGCGGGTTGATCGTGAAGCCAACGCGATAACCGTATTTGCGCGCAAACTGTACAGGCCGAACGCCAAATCCTCCGCCGGGCCAAATGATTGCAATTGGAGTCTTGTTAAAATACTTCTGGATATTTTCCATCGAACCCTGCAATTCACCGGTGAGGAATTCATCCGTGGAACTGTCACTCATATTGATATTGTGAATATAACCATGAGACTGATAATCCACCCAGCCTTCATTGGAAAGCGCTACATTTTCCTGCAAAACCTGGTCGTTTCCGCCGAAGGCACTGATCCAGCCATTGACCACGGGCCAGCCCCATTGCTTCCAGTATGTGCGAAAATGATCGTTGAAATTTTGCGCGGTATGACGATCATCCACAATCAGCAAAACAGACCGCTCCGGGATTTTGGCGTTTGTATATAGAAAGTCGACCAATTGTTGAGTGTTGATGGCTTGAAAACCCATATCATGCAAATCGTTCATTATTTTCTTGAAATCGCTGACACTCACTTGATTGGCTGTTTCGGCTTGCCCTTTGATAATCCCATGGAACATCACTACCATCGCGACTGTTCCCGGCGCGGCGTTATTGGAATTCCATTTGTCATGCAAATACTGGCAGGTATCCTGAATATACGTATGCGGCGAATCCGCAGGATTTAATTGTCTTGCAGCGAAGGTTGACGGAAGCGCGGGTGGCGTACGGACGGCCGTTGGCGATGGAACGGGTGTCTCACTGGGAAGGGGAGTTGCTGTGGGCTGTAGCTGTGCGAAAGCGGTTTGGATCGCCTGAGTCAAGGCGACGTTCACATCTTGTGTGGGAGTGGCAGTAGGTTGACATGCGCTCAGGATAATGGTGAACAGGATCAGGCGCAGGAGGAAGCGATGGGTCATATCATGAATTTGAGGATGCGTAATCCACAGATGTACTGCGCATTACGCATCCCGGTCTATTCGTTGCTATCGCCCTTAATGAAAGACTCCACCTTTTCGCGACAGACGTCATCGCGGAACTGTTGGGGAGGCGTCTTGAAGAAATAGGACGAGGGTCCAACGATGGGACCACAGAGCTTACGGTCCAGTGCGATCTTTGCGCTGCGGATGGCATCGATCATCACGCCGGCCGAGTTGGGGCTGTCCCACACCTCGAGCTTGACCTCGATGTTGAGCGGCACATCGCCAAAGGTTGTGCCCTCCATGCGGATGTAGGCCCACTTGCGGTCGGTGAGCCAGGGCACATGGTCCGAGGGGCCGACGTGGACGTTATCGTGACCCAGGTCATACGGAATCATGCTCGTCACCGCGTTGGTCTTTGAAATCTTTTTGCTCTCCAGGCGTTCGCGTTCGAGCATATTCAGGAAATCGGTGTTGCCGCCGAAGTTGAGTTGATAGGTGCGATCGATACGCACACCGCGATCCACGAACAGGGTGGCGAGCTGACGGTGCAGGATCGTCGCGCCGACCTGCGATTTGATGTCATCGCCCAGGATGGGAAGTTTGGCGTCCCGGAATCGTTTCGCCCAGTATTCTGAGGAAGCGATGAACACGGGAATTCCATTGACGAAGGCACAACCTGCTTCGATTGCCTGTTCCACGTACCATTTGGTCGCCATTTCCGAACCGACGGGCAGGAAATTGACTACTACATCTGTTTTCGTATCCTTGAGCAGTTTCACGATATCCGCTGTTGGACCGGGGGCCTTTGTGATCATCCCCTGCAAATATTTGCCGAGTCCATCATGTGTCATGCCGCGCACAACAGGAGCCTTGAGATTGGGAACATCCGAGAATTTGTAGGTGTTGTTTGGCTCCGCAAAAATAGCCTCGGAAAGATCCCTGCCCACCTTGGTGATGTTCACGTCGATGCCGAGTGTGAACTCAATGTCACGGATGTGATAGCCGCCAAGACGTGCATGCATGATGCCAGGCACATGTGCATCGTCAGCAGTATCCTTGTAGAACTGGATTCCCTGGACCAGGGAGGATGCGCAGTTTCCCACGCCGATAATTGCCACGCGTACTTTTTTGTTTGCCATAAACTTTGGATCTCCTTGTGTGTTTATGAAGAGTTGGGTATTGAGATTATTACGAAACGTATATTGTTTAAAACGGTCAATGCTGTATAATTCCCATAATGGCCACCAACGAGCGTATCGATCATCTGGAACGTCTGCTCGAAGTTGTGCGGGGTTTAACAACAGCGCCCGACCTTGAGACCTTTTTACAAACCATCATCAGTGAGGCAACCGAGCTGACGAACAGCGAGCTTGCGTCCATTCTTGAGTATGATGAGTCTGCTGCCGAGCTGCGTTTCCTTGCGATGCAATGGTTCGAGCGCGACCTTCTTCGTCCGATGGGCATCCCTCTGGAGGGAAGCGCCGCCGGCTGGGTGTTCCGCAGGGGACAACCGTTGATCATACAGGATGTGAAGGCGGATCAACGTCACTTCAAGGTGGTTGACCGCATGACAAACCATGAAACGCAATCACTGGTTGCAGTCCCACTCATGGTGCGGGGTGAAGTCGTCGGCGTGTTGGAGGCGCTCAATAAAAAGGACAACGCTCATTATACCGAAGAAGACCTGACGATGCTGGAAACACTTGGAGCGCTGGCGGCCCAGGCGATGCAAAATGTGGATTTGATGAGAAAAGTCCGCGCATCGAAGATCGAACTCGCCGAACTCGAACGCCTCAAAACGGACTTTATCGCGATCACGTCACACGAGCTTCGGACTCCCCTCGGCTTGATCCTCGGCCATTCCACGTTCCTGCGCGAACTCGCCGATGAACAGGCTGGCGAGCAACTGGATATTATCATCCGCAACGCGACCAAGCTCAAGGAAATCGTCGAGAACCTTTCCGATGTCAACAACTATCAGAACGGCGCTGCAAGAGTGCGTGACGATAAGGTATCGATGGTGAAGATCGCAGAGGATGTTGTATCCGCATTTCGTGAGGAAGCCGAACGCAGAAATATTGACTTGAAAACCGAATGGGGAGATTCACCCTATTACTTCCATGCTGATCAGGATAAGATCGCAATTGCTTTGAGCAACCTGATAAAGAATGCCATCCAGTTCACCGAGCCGGGAGGACATATCACCATAAAGGTGGAGGAAGATACAGGTCATATCAAAGTGACCGTCCTGGATGATGGCATAGGAATCCCGACACGGGATTTGCCGCGTGTGTTCGAGCGTTTTTATCAGGTCGAAACACATCTGACACGTCGCTATGGCGGCATGGGACTGGGACTCGCGGTTGCGAAGGCGATGATCGAATTGCATGGTGGGCGCATCTGGGCGGAAAGCGGCGGGAAGGGAAGCACATTTACATTCCTCCTGCCCATGAATCACCCTGGAGGATCTCCCCTCCAGGCAGGTCCATTTATTTCGTAAGCTGATCCGCCCTCAGGGCGGATTTTTTATTTTTCCGTCATTGCGAGCTTTCCGGAAGCAATCTCCACAATGATGGATATTTCATTTGTTGATTCTAAAGACCGGCGATTCAGAACAGATATAATTGCCTTGATGAATCCAGAATTCCTGATCTTTGGACAACTGGCGCGTGAATATTTATTGCCGCCGATGGGTCAACCGCGCCTCGATGTAGCGGGTGGGAGTCTGCTCTACGCCGCGGCGGGGTTAAGGGTTTGGGAATCAAGCATCGGCCTGGTCGGACGCGTCGGGGATGATTATCCGCGCGAATGGCTGAACGAGTGCATGTCACGTGGTTTCGATACGAGCGGAATCCGCATCCTTCCGAAAAAACTGGATGTAAGGGATTTTATTTCATATACCGAAGCGTTTGAGGTGAGTCGCATCAATCCCGTGACACAATTTGCGCGGCGCCAGATGACCTTCCCGAAGTCTTTACTTGGATATCAGCCGTTCGATGAAAGAAAAGTTGACGAAGCCAGCCAGTTGATCGTCACCGATATTTCCGACAATTACCTGACGGCCCGGGCCTCCCTGCTCTGTCCCATGAGTCTTGTCACGCAGACACAATTGATCGCCGGAATGAAACGCGGTGATGTTCACACGTTTGTTTTGGAGCCTGCATCTGCCAGTATGACCCCGAGCGCGCGGCGTGAACTGCCTGCGCTGCTAAACGGTGTGACAGCCTTTCTCACGTCTCAGGAACAGTTGAAAAATCTATTTTGGGGTGAAACACACGATCTGTGGAAAATGGCAGAATGGGTTTCCATGTATGGCTGTGAATATGTGGTAATTAAATGCGGCGTGCAGGGTCAATTGCTTTATGATGTAAGTACAAAACGAAAATGGGAAATCCCGGCCTACCCGGCCCGCGTTGCGGATCCCATGGGTGCCGGTGACGCGTTTAATGGAGGATTCGTCGCAGGCTATTGCAGGAGTTATGATCCGCTGGAAGGCGTTCTGTACGGCAACGTCTCTGCTTCGTTGAAGCTCGAAGGCAGCGGCGCGTACTATCCTCTGGATGTGATGCCCGGGTTGGCGGAAGCGCGCCTGAATGCGTTGCGAGACATGGTGCGGGAAGTCTGAACATAAAGGATAAGGATGAAGAACATTGCCGAGCGTGTCATCGAAAGAGCGATTGAAATCCAGCAGATTCCTGCGCCAACGTTTGATGAAAAGAAACGCGCTGAGTTTGTGCGTGATTTGTTCGCCGAAGAAGGTTTGCCGGATGTTTCCATGGATGAGGTGGGGAATGTGTATGGACGTTGGTCCGTGGGCGGTGGAAGAATCATGGATGGCAGGCCGCTCATTGTCAGTGCGCATTTGGATACGGTGTTCCCTCACGAAACAAGCCTGGAAGTGAAACGCGAAGGCGGAAAAATAGTTGGTCCGGGACTTGGCGACAACTCGCTGGGCGTTGCCGCACTGTTCGGTCTGCTGTGGATGCTGCGCGAGAGGAAAATCGAACTCGGCGGTGACGTGTGGCTGGTGGCGAACGTCGGTGAGGAGGGACTGGGCGACCTGCGCGGCATGAAAGCTGTTGTTGAACGATTTGGCGCAGACGTGCAGGCATATCTGGTCCTGGAGGGCCTGGCGCTCGGACACGTTTATCATCGGGCAGTCGGGGTCAAACGTTATCGTGTCACTGCACATACAACCGGCGGACATTCCTGGTCAGACTATGGCAGGCCGTCCGCGATCCATGAAATGGCAAAACTTATTGTGCAATTGTCTTCGCTTGAATTGCCGGGTCATCCACGCACAACGATGAATGTGGGAAAAATTTCAGGCGGCACGTCGGTGAATGTCATCGCATCGGAGGCATCGATCGATCTTGATCTACGCTCAGAGGGACAGGAGTCTTTGGCAGAGTTGGTGTCAAGGGCGGAAAAGTTGATCCATAACGCGAACAGGCCGGACATCAACGTCGGGACGGAAGTGATCGGTCAGCGTCCGGCGGGGGAGATCGATCCCCATCATCCCTTTGTGAAACTGGCGGAGGAATGCTTGCGAGAACAAGGTTTAACGGCGATTTTGACATCCGGTTCCACAGATGCGAATGTACCGCTCAGTAAAGGGTATCCCGCTGTGGTGCTGGGAATTTCAACCGGTGGCAGCGCACACACTGTGCATGAATTCATCAATACCGAGCCCGTTGAAATGGGTATGGAGCAATTGGTGAGGTTTGTGAGCCGTGTTTGGGAAGCGGGAAATGGTAATTCGTGATTGGTTATTGCAGGATTAGTGGATTGGAGACTTGGAAAGGATCGAGCGGCGCAAACCCCAGGTATTGGCATGGCGGACATGATTTACCCAGCCCTGAACGGAAGCTGTGATTTGATCTCTTGTAACGTTCCCTTTTGCATATTCACGCAGCATTTTTTGATACTTTCTTTGAAAAGCAATTCCCTTGCGGCGCTTCAATCTTCGATGCGTGGGAAATATGATAAAGCCGAGAAATGGAAATCCTTCACTGGCAGGATGTGCCTGCGCATTCGTTTCATGAAGTGTAAGACGAAATATCATCAATTTTGCAATAATCATTTTCCGCCAGTCAAGCAATTCATCTTTGTCGTTTGAAAACAATAGGAAATCATCCACATAACGAATGTAGCCTTTGCATCGCAATTGGCGTTTGACAAAATGATCGAAAGGATTCAAATAACAATTTGCCCAGAACTGGCTGGTGAGATTACCAATAGGCAAGCCGCGCGCACGATTGACAGCAAATAACTCATCGTTGGGGAAATAAACCATTTGATATTCTTCAGCTAAAACGTCAACTCCGCTTTTCAAGGTTTTTCCAATCAGCCACAGAATGTTTTCATCCTTGATCTTTTTCTTCATCATTTCGTATAAGATTGCATGGTCAATGCTTGGGAAGAATTGGCGGATATCGCAAGTCAACACATATTGAAAGCGGCGCGCGTATTGCGTGGCGCGGTCGAGTGCCTTGTGTGTGCCTTTGCCAATTCTGTTTGCATATGAATCGAAGATAAAGGAATTTTCAATAACAGGCTCTATCAAGTTACATAACGCATGATGAACGACTCGGTCACGAAAGGGTGCCGCGGAAATTAACCTCTTTTTGGGATCGTGGATGTAAAAGCTGTGATAGAGCCCCGGTTGGTAGGTCTTTTCTCGAAGTTCACGCTGCAATTGCAGAATGTTGTCTTCCAAACGGTATTCAAACGCGGCTACATTGGCTTGACCGCGTTTGCCTTTGCTAGCTTTGCAATATGCCAGAAGAAGATTATCCCAGGAGCAGAGTAGAGAATACATAACTCACCTTGCGCAAAACGTCCTGAAGGCTTGAGCGAATCGTGCCGGTCGCAGAGAAAATCCTTCGGGACGGTGCGTAGCAGCACTGCATAGGAAGGATTGCCCCGTTTCAAACCTTATACAGGTCAGGAAACGGGGCTGTTCTATATTCGCCCGATCTCGATTCCCCTCTCCTTTCAGGAGAGGGGTAGGGGTGAGGTCGGCCAGGAATACGCCCCGCCATTTTTCTAAGGGGCCTCAACCGTGAACTCATTGCAAGCGCACGGACATTTTGGCATACATAAGAAAAGCGTGGACACCACCACACGAAAACCGATGTTGTTGTTCCTGTTGTTCGGGTTGTTCCTGTTGCGATAGGCACAGCGTGCATTCCTCTCATTATTGTTGAAGGCGCCGCCGCGCAACACTCGGTGATGTTCGGGCATATCCCTGCAACAGCGGCAGAGCCGCGAATTGCTACTGTGTTATTTTCTTCCAGCCTCCAAGCAGCCTGCCGATTTCGGCGACCATGTTGGAGACGTGCTGATACTGCCCTGCTGATAACCAATCCCACTTTGAGGCAAGACGTATATAGGTCCTCACTTTATCCAGCGATTCATCTGCCATTTTGATATAAACGAGGCGTTCCTTTCCCATTCGATGATTGGCGGCTTCCAGTTGTTCGCGCAGATCGAATGCTGCATCCAAGAGCCTTTTCGTAAATGTATGTCTGTGTGCAGTGGGGAAGTGGTTCGTAATGGGCAGCAGCCACGTGAGGAAATCGAACGTCCGAGTGAAGATGGGCATTTCCTG
Organism: Anaerolineae bacterium; assembly: GCA_041487615.1. Lineage (GTDB taxonomy): Bacteria > Chloroflexota > Anaerolineae > Anaerolineales > Villigracilaceae > Defluviilinea. The sequence goes on along the minus strand of JBGPNQ010000025.1, from coordinate 11,585 downwards.
TCCTGTCATTGAGTTCTCCTTTGGTAAACGTCCCGCAGGTTCTTCTGCAGGCTTTGTTGCATGGCCCAAACCTGCGGGACGGTGTTTCTCAGTCTTTAAAAATTTTTTTAAAACCAATAATCAGAGCCCCGGAGAATCAGAGACTCCAGAGCACAGAGTTTAGAAAAATGGGGACACCACCACACGAAAACCGAGGCTGAAGTTCCAGTTGTACGGGTAGTTCCAGTTGCGAAAGGCACAGCGAGCATGCCTCACATTATCGAGGAAGGCGCCGCCGCGCAACACTCGGCGAACATCTCCTTCCAGATGGTTGTTTTCGTTCTTGCCGTAGCTTTTGTATCCTTCCGTCCACTCTGTTGCACACCATTCCCAAACGTTGCCGCTCATATCAAGCAAACCATAATTACTCTGACCTGCCGGAAAACATCCAACGGCGCTGGTTGAGCCAATGATCATATTGTTATTTACCTTATCCTGGTTGAAATCATTTCCCCATGGATAGAGCAATCCGTTTTCGCCGCGCGCGGCTTTTTCCCATTGGGCTTCGGTCGGCAGGCGTACTTCCCATTTTGTGAAATCAACTGGGACTTCTTCGACTCTATCAGCTCTCCAGACTTTCATCGCCTCTTGCTCATCCCGTAATTTGTTTGTCAGCCAACGTGCGAAAGCTGCAGCTTCATACCAGGTGACATTCACCACAGGATGATTGGGCAGGTCAAATGCGCCGCCTTGCTTTGGAGGCTCGGCTTGTTTGGCATCTTTTCGCCATTTTTTGCCTGCATCTGTAAACCAATGGTCATTTGCATAGCCTGCGGGATCATTCAGGAAAAGATCGAATTGAGCATTGGTGACCGGATAGCGCGATAGATAATAATCGTGTTTGATGTCATATTCAAACTGGGGTTCTTCATCGTCGAAGGCATCCTTATCATCTTTCTTGTTGCTTCCCATCCAAAACCTCCCAGCGGGGATTTCGCAAAAGAGGAAATCGTTGATCATACCTGTTCGCGGGTCGCCGAGTTTCGCGAGGGTATCGCCAGCTTCGGCGCGTTCGCGCGGGGTGAGGTGTCCTTCGAGCAACTTTACAGTGTGCGGAATCAACCTCTGCAAATAAGAATTGCCGCCGGAGGGGTTGCCTGTATCGCGCCGAATGTATTCATCTCCAACAACACTGGCAATTTGCCCTGACCAGAGCAATGAGCGTTCGTCTTGTTCATTTTTAGGAGAGTCCGCGGGGCAGAGCTCGTAGGCGAGATCGAGCAACGCATTGGTATTGCGGCGGTTATAAAAAAGCTCTTCAGCACCCATAACTGCTGAGAGACTCCAAAAATCACCTTCTGCCGCATGGCGGTAATATTCACGTACAGGATCACGTTTTCCAATCAAATAGCATCCCGCAAGATATTCCTGTATTGTCCGATGAGGAAAACTATAAGAAGTAGGGTGTTCCAATTCACCTCCCCTGCCCAACAGGAGTCCCGCACGTTGATCCACATAATCCAAAAATTCAGATGCCAGACTAAGGTCGCCCAGAAATTCCTGACTTTCAAGCAGTGTCAGCGCATGACTGCGTGAGAGGTCGGTCTCTACGATCTTCTCGTTGTGGTTTTCGGTTTTACTTCCGAGACGATGTGCTTCGTATGCGAGTATTTCTAATGTGGCGCGGAGGAGAATGTCGTTCTTGAGAAACTTTGCCAATGCTTCCGAAGGGACGAAATCTTCCTCTCCGGTTTTATACTTTTGCCAGCGGCTGATCAGTACGTCCACAATGAGTTTGTATAAGCGCACGCGTTCACGCGGCAACCCAATCTCCCTTTGATGAAGCAGGGCAATACTGGTCAGCATCATCGGGTTGCTGGACATTTCAATCAAATCAGGATCGGTCGCCGCATTTGAAAGATTATTGGAGCGGATTTCAACCTGATCTGCCTGGATGTGTCCCTGGCGGTGCCGCTCGTTATACCACGCACGAGAAAAACTCCTGATCTTGTCCTCATCGAATGGCGCGATCGCATAAGATTGAAAATTTGGGAAGACTGCCTGCCCCGTATAGGAACGGCTTCGTGAGGTGATAATGATGCGTTCGATCTCGTGGTTTTGAATGAGCGCGCCAACGGCCTGTCGTACGCGCCCGCGTAGGGTTTGCGGAACTTCATCCAGGCCGTCAAACACCAATAGGATTTTTCCGTGCCCAATGGCATCCAGCAAAACAGGAAAGAAGTCGGCGGCCTTGTAGTTGCTAATGTCTTCCCGTATTTTGTCCAGAATGGCGTTCGACAGGAATCTTTTCTGATCTTCCCAGGAAAGTTTCTCAAGTTCGAGCACCGCTAATTTGGGGCTGAGATCACGAAGGACAATTAATACCGGGATCAGGTCCGGATCGAAACCTGTGGGAGGTTCCTTTCTTTCACCAAGTAAGGAGGCGGCTTGCAAGCCGAGCAGTACTTTTACGAATGTACTCTTTCCTGCGCCTGCATTCCCCAATAAAACTAGGCGCTTGGTCTCGGTGGCCACTTCCATAACACTAATTGGTGTTATGTTCTCAGGAAGGGCTATCAGACCGCTGACCCCGAGTCGGTTTTCCCTGTCAGACGCTTTTTCCAATATTTGTTTGGACTGGGTGGTGTCGAGATCAATGTAAATTTTGTCGAGAGTAATATCCTCTTCAGAATTTTCCTCCCCGCCCAATGCAGCCAATGGTAGCGCATTGCAATGACGTGTAAGTTTCTCGAGATATAAACGAAAAGCCTTTTCGACCTTCTCTTGTTCCATGGATTTTTGGTGACGACCTGATTCAAGGAAGACTTGTACCTGTTCCGCAATAATATTCTCATTTCCGCTGAAAACATTACTCCCGCTTATGTTTCCTTTGACAATGACACTCCCATCTCCTGCTTGAATGGAAGAATGATCGATCTCACCAATAGTGATCGATATTTCCTTTGCAAAACTAAAGTCTTCTGCCAGTATCTTCTTAATTTGGTGTTCGAAAGATGCTTGTGCGCCCTTATCATCTGGCGCATCTTTTATATCCTGCAAGGCTTCTTTCGCAGCTTCCTTTGCTTCGATTTTTGGTTTGAACTTCTCCCATAGTGACTGCGCAATCTTTTTCCCTGTTTCGCTCGCGAATGCTTCTCCTCCTTTTACGAGATAGGGTCCCAAAAGCGAGGTCACTTGTGCTGCGAGTAGTGCAACATTAGGATCCATGCTGAGCCTCCCACTGCCAATTACTAATTACCAATTACTGATGGTTTCGATACGGACCTCGCTGTCGCTCAGTCCTACTCAACCGTCGAACTATCAAACTAACTCACTTCAACCCCAACACCTCATACACCTCAAGCGGCTGCGTCTTGCCTTTGACTGATAACGGGACAAAAGGTACCGCTTCGATTTGACCCTTCACCCGGGCATATGCATCCCTGCTGATCAGGATTTGATTTTTCGCACAATTCTCTTGAATTCGTTTTGTTGTGTTAACACTGTCGCTGATGGCGGTGTATTCCAGGCGCTTTTCCGTGCCGATCCATCCCAATATCGCATCGCCATAATGAATGCCAACGCCAAAGTCGAGATGAGTTTCTTTTGGCATCTCTGCGTGCAGGGCGGCAACCGCGTCGCGTATCGCCAATGCGGATTTGACCGCTCGTAAGGTGTGGTCCGCTTGCGGGAGTGGCGCGTTGTACCATGCCATCACCGCGTCACCCAGGAACTTGTCCACGGTGCCTTCGTTGGCCAATACTGCATCCGCGGCCGCGGCCAGATAACGATTCAACACAGCCACCAGTTCCTCAGGCGTATGCTGTTCGCTATAGGCCGTGAAGCCGCGAATATCCGCAAACAGGATCGTGATGTCAGATTTTTTGCCGCCGATCTGCAGACTGTTGGGATCGATCTGGTCGAGCACGGCCGGTGACACCATTCTTTGCAGCAGGCGTCGTTGCGCTTCGAGTTTCTTGCGCTCGGTCATGTCGTCGAGCACGATCGCAACGCCCTGTGATTTTTGTCCGGAATCTTTGAGCAGGGAGAGATTAAAGCGCCAGTCCACATATCCACGGTCGGGCAGGCTGCTGCTGAGTTCAAGCCCGATGACGGGTTGTTTGCTCTCACGGACGGCAGCCAGGTGCGGCAGGATGTCGTTGGCAAAGGATGGGATGATGTCTTCGATTTTGCGTCCAACAATGTCGACTGCGGCGTGTCCGATGATCGACGAGGCGGCCTGGTTGCATAGCGTGATCTGGTCCTGCACATCTGCCGTGATCACCCCAGACACGATGGAGGCGAACACATCGTCCATCAGGTTCTTGAGTTCGGTCACTTCTTCGAGGGTGCGTTTCAGGGAGGAGAACAATCGCGCATTCTCGATGGATACTGCGGCCTGGTCGGCAAACCCCAGCAACAGGTCCCGGTCTGATTCGGTAAAGATGCCGGTGCGGATTCGGTTATCGGTGTAGATGACCCCGATCAATTCAGACTTCACTTTGTGGGGTACGCAGAGGATCGAACGCAGGTTGAATGCGATAATGCTTTCCTGCGCGCCGAAGCGTGGATCTTCACGCGCATTGGTCGTCAGTACTGCCTCACCGCCATCGATGACGCGCTGGACAACGCTGCGACTGATGGACGATTCACTTTGGTTGATCGATTCCTGTTCCCAGTTGCGGCCGGTGCGAATGGTCATCTCGCCGCGTTCGTCCCGCAACATAAGGAAACCACGTTCTGCTTCCGTCAGGCGGACGATGGTGTCCATCACAATTTGAAGTACTGCATCCACTTCGAGTGTGGAGTTGACGATCTCACCAATTCCGGCTAATGCCCGTAAATGGCTATATCGCTGCTCAAAAGGGATCAGCACTTCGCTGATATGGGTCAGGGAATTTTCAAGATTTTTGATTCCATCAATGACCGGGGCGAATCGCGCGACATCCAGTGAATTGCGCAGTTTTGCCGCCTGCAGGGCAACAGCTACTATTTGATCATTAATGGCGATGGGCTTGGTCTTTGTAGTTGTCATCAGGATTCCTTTGAGTATCCAAGCCCGGGTTTGGTAAAGATTCAGTCACGCAACGGTTTGCCGACGAACACATAACGGATTCGTTCGACGATCACCTCTTTACGAATATTGAACGCGGCGCGGCGGGCTTGAACGACGTTTGCGACTCTGGAAGTATAAAGGGATGTTTGGTGTTCGTCCAGAAGTACTTTTATCTGTGCAGACATCTGTGGCAGAAGACTTGTCAGCCTCTTTGCGCGTTCGATGGGCGTATTGTGGATGGGCATGGCGTGATCCAGGGTCCGCAGGCCGAAATTGATGCTTTCAAAGGCTTTTTCAATGGGCGAAAGATGTCCCCAATATTCCAGGTGGTAGATCCATTTGGGTACCTCGAAACCGGTACGTTCCATGCTGGCGCGTACCAACACCGGGATATGGGTCGCAAGTGGATAGCGACGGTTGACGAAAAATGTCAGGATCGAGGCAACGATCACGAACGGGATCATGTAGAGCAGCGGGGAGACCGGTGTTTCCACGGGTGTTACTGGCGTAAGGCCCTGTTCATCCTGTGCTCTGCCCGCAAATGCACTGTCTTCAGGTCGCACATTCGCCGACGGATTTACCGGAATCACCTCACTGGGATCACGCGGCGGAAGCGGACGGCTAAGCGATGGCTGGTTGCCTGTTGGTTCGAACTCCACCCAGCCGATGCCTGGAAAATATACTTCAGGCCAGGCGTGTGCATGCAGTCTGCGGACAATGTAGTCGTTGCCATCGCGCTCACCCTGGGCAAAGCCGACTGCCATGCGGGCCGGGATTCCAAGCGAGCGCAGCATCAAAATTTCGGAGGAGGCGTAATAAACGCAATAGCCTTTTTTATAGTCGAACAGAATCCATTCGAGCATATCCTTGTTGCGCGGCGCGCTCGGAACCGTGGCTGCGTATTCGATATTGTTTCTCAAATAAACGGTGATCGCAGATGCTTTATCGAAGGGTGTTTCCGCGTCAGCAGTGATCTGCTGGGCGAGTTCCTTGATGCGCGGCGAGAAGGATGGTGGCAGTTGTAAATATTTTTTGGTTACCCAATCGGGATATTCCGTCCCGGCTTCATTTAATTGCTGGATGTTTGGATTATTAAGGATCGCATCCACTTGATAGGTCTCACCCGACCTGAGCGCCGGATATGCATGCCATGCGATGATATCCTTACTGGTATCTGCAGATTCCGTAAATGTCTGACCTGCACGGCTGACCCAGATCGGCTGTGGAGGTGAATACAGCAGGGAGAACGTTGTGTCGCCGGTGTTGAATATAAAGTGAGCGGGAGTTTTTTCCAGTATAGCCACGTTGAACGGATTGACCTGCGATGGAGAATAGTCTTGTCTCTCGGTGCCGGTGGTGAACCATTGTCCCTTGGCAAAGTAATCGTACGTGCGCCCGCGCCAATAATAGCGCGGAGGTCTTTGATCGCTGGCCAGGTCTGGAGCTTTCACCTCGAACATCAGCGTATCCGAGAGCGGGAAACCGTGCCCAAGTGGAAGTTCAGAGCCAAAGAATTCACCGCGTCTTCCTCCGCTCGGTGATTCAAGAGCGCTGACGGCGTTATCCATGCTATCTGCAAAGTCGCGCCAGGGCTGTGTGAGCTTATTCCATGTTTTGACCGCGGAAGACCAGGATGAGATGGAGGCAGGAATCGTCCATGAGACGATGATGATCAGGGCCGCGGCAATGGCCATGCTGCTTGTCAACTCAAGACTGTTATCCGGTGAAAGGAAGACATGTCTCTCCCGCCAGGATTTTTTGTTCTGCAGGAAATGCGTTCTTCCGAGCAACAACAATGCAATGAGGGCGAAAAACGCCAGCAACCATAAACGTCCCGGAATGGCAGGGTCATAATTTTGAATGATGAGCATGCCAATGGCGGAGGGCAGGACCGCTTCCAGATAGTTCTGGTTCCGTACAAGTGTGAATCCCGCCCAATAGCTGATGAACCAAAACGTAAACGTCATGATGATCACAAAGAACATTGGATCATCCACGGGGCGTCCAGCTAGAAAATCAGATGTCGCGTAGTATAGCCGGCCCACCACGCTCCCGAATTGCTCTTCGAGCGACGTCTTCTGATCGATGATCAGTGTCCATTGCAATGGCAGCATGATGACCATGTAAACGAAACTCAACCACTGTGATACACGGCGTGAGAAGTGACTGTACCCAAGCGCCGTACCGACCACGTAGGCAATATATGTGGCGGTTTGTATTAAGTACAAAAAGGGAGTCCAGGTGGTGGCGACCAGACGCGAGGCGATCGTTTCCAACAAGAGGAAAAGCAATCCGATGGATGCCCAATCCCACCAGCGGACTGTGGCAGACGTTTTTTCCATGCCTTGAGTGTACAATTAAGGGACTGTATCGTCAAATACTGTAGAGGGGTTTTTATCACGAATATCCGCTGTTGGATTAATAGGTCTTGCGAAGGATTCCTGGTAGAGGAGACATCCATGGACTTCATCACTGCAAACGGCGTAAATTGGATCATTGCGGTCCAATCCCTGGGCGGGTGGCTCGAAATGCCCATGCGTTTCTTCACATTTCTCGGTTCTGAATATTTCTTCTTCCTTGTCCTGCCTCTCATCTATTGGAGCATTGACTCGAAGCTCGGGCTTCAAATGGCGATAATCCTGGCTGCAAGTAATTGTCTGATACCAATTCTCAAAATGTCATTTGCCGGACCGCGTCCGTATTGGGTGAGCGATCAGGTCAGGGCATTTGCGGCCGAGGAATCGTTCGGACTGCCTTCCGGGCACGCGCAGGATGCTGCGGCGTTGTGGGGCGTCATGGCTTATGGCGTTCGCAAACGTTGGGCCACAGTGGTAGCAGCTGCACTTATTTTTCTTGTTGGTTTTTCGCGTTTATATCTGGGAGTCCATTTTGTGTATGATGTGGTATTGGGCTGGCTGGTTGGGGCATTGATCCTTTTGATATTTACTCGTGCATGGGATACCGTCTCTGCCTGGCTCCAGACAAAATCACTGCCGCAACAAGTGTGGATTGCCTTCCTTGTATCACTCCTTGTAATCGCTGCCGGCGCGCTGGTTTTCGCACATCTGGATGGCTACGTTTTTCCGCAGGACTGGATGGACAATGCGCGTCGCGCAGGGGCGACGCCGAATCCCGTTTCGATGCAGGATGTCCTCACGTCGGCCGGATCCCTCTTCGGGCTTGCGACTGGAGCAGCGTGGATCGCGTCGCGGGGCGGCTATCAGGCCTCAGGTGCCATGGAGAAGCGTGCCGTTCGTTATGCCATTGGCTTGATCGGAATTCTCCTCCTTTGGATGGGACTGGGACAAGTCTTCCCGCGCGAAGAAAATCTCCTATCATATGTTTTGCGATATTTCCGTTATACATTGGTCGGTTTCTGGGTGACTGCCGGAGGGCCTTGGTTGTTTTTTCGTTTCAAATTAGCCGACAAGCCCAAGATATAGGCTGCCCTTCTGTTATAATCCCATGTCTACGGCATACTATTTGGGAGTTCTTCGATTCAAATGACCCTTGAGCGCGGCGCATTATTGCATAAACGATATAGAATAGTTGAAATACTCGGGCAGGGCGGCATGGGTTCCGTGTACCGTGCGGTGGACGAAAATTTGGGCGTTGATGTTGCAGTAAAGGAAAACCTCTTTACGACAGATGAGTACGCGCGCCAGTTCCGTCTGGAAGCGGTCATCCTCGCGAACCTGCGGCATCCCAATTTGCCGCGCGTGACCGATCATTTTGTGATCGGCGATCAGGGACAATATCTGGTCATGGACTATATCGAGGGGGAGGATTTGCGTCAGCGTATGGAGCGCGCCGGCAATATCACCGAAGATGACGCCATACTGATGGGCGCTGCCATGTGCGACGCGTTGACCTACCTCCACACTCGCAAGCCCCCAATTTTACATCGCGATCTTAAGCCGGGGAATGTCAAGATTACACCTGATGGTCACATCTTTCTGGTGGATTTCGGTCTCGCGAAAGTGCTGCATGGCAGCCAGGCAACAACAACGGGCGCACGTGCGATGACTCCCGGATATTCCCCTCCCGAACAATATGGCACTGCCCGCACCGATCCTCGCACGGATATTTATTCGCTGGGTGCAACGATGTATGCTGCGTTAAGCGGCATCATCCCGGAAGATGGCCTGGCGCGTGCCATGGATAATACGCAATTGACTCCCTTGCGCAAGCGCAATAGCAAGGTGTCACGACGACTGGCCGCGGCCATCGAAAAGGCAATGGGTATCGACCCGGCTGAACGTTTCCAAAATGCGGAGGAGTTCAAACGCGCCCTGCTTGGTTCCAAATCCAAAACGCAGCGTTTGCCCGGTGATTATGTTATCGTGCCTCCACCGCCTGAAGCGATCGAAGAACAAAAACAAAATGCAATCGAGCGGGAATCGCAACCTCTTGCAAATGTACAATCTGGCCTGAAAAATGATTCACCGCTAAAAGAAGCGCCTGTCTTTAAACCAAAACGCAAAAAGCGGAAAGGCCGGCGTCTGCTTGTCTCTGTCTTATGGGTTCTACTTATTCTGGCGCTTGCAATCGTTGGCACTGTAAGGTTTGCACCGTATCTCATCCCCGTTGAAATGATGAGTATCTTATCCCCGATACGCTCGATTCCGATCCCATTCCTTCCTTCGACAAAAACACCCATAGGCCTACCGGTTTCAACGTCAACCCTGACTGCAGAATCCGTGGCGGCCACATCTACGGTTGAAGGACCAACCGCCGCAGTGATACCTTCGCCTACAAGGACTTTAGCTCCCATGGTGGACACTCCCACTCCAGAGAATACCGCGCTCCCGATCGCAACGGCATTGGGCGGAGGCGCCGGACAGGTCGCATTTGCATCTGCACGTCCCGGTATGCCACAGATTTATCTTTCCAATGTGGATGGCACCAATGTAACGCCTCTGACCCAGTTGGAGAATGGCGCGTGCCAGCCTGCGTGGTCGCCGGATGGACTTCAATTGGCGTTCATTTCTCCCTGCCGCACAAGGGGTGATTTTTTTGAAACCGCTTATACAGATTCCAGCCTGTATTTGATGAACGCGGATGGGACAGATATCAGGCAATTGACCAATGTCCCGGGCGGAGATTTTGACCCTGCCTGGTCTCCGGATGGAAAGCGCATCGCGTTTGCCTCCATGCGTGATGGGACTAAGCAAATCTATACATTGGAACTGGATTCGCTCGCAGTCACGCGTTTGACGAGCACAGGTGCAAATATCGATAACAGTCAACCCTCGTGGTCACCGGATGGTTCCATGATCGCTTATATGGTAAAGCGGCTCGGCACCTATCAGGTTTGGACCATGGATACCACCGGGCAGAAGAATGAACAATTGGTTCGAAGCGGGCTGACCATATGGGATTCTGGACCCATCTGGTCTCCTGATGGGACACTTCTTCTCTTTAGCCAGCGCCGCAGCAGTGGGTTTTCCCCGCCGTGGCTGATGAGTATCCAATATCCGATCACTGGCGAAGCCATACGTTTGAATTTCCCGGCGCCAATAGAAGATGTGGAGTACTCGCCGGATGGCCTCTGGCTGATCTCGGAGGGCATGGACGCGGAAGGCAAGAATCGCGACATCTACTTTATGACCATCACCGGCAGCAATCGCACCCGCCTTACGAATGATGAAGCTGTGGATTTCGACCCAACATGGCGACCGATACAAACCCCATAGTCTAAAAGCACACAGGTTGGCATTGCAATGCCAGCCTGCCTCTTTAATCTCTTACGTTCCTCTTATTGACGTCCCTGTTTTGAGCATGATATTATTATTGAACGCGTTATAGCACTCTCGATCCGAGAGTGCTAACTGTGTGAAACCATGCCCGAACTTAATGAACGTCAGAAGACACTGCTTCTACTAATCATTCGTGATTACATTGAATCCGCTCAACCTGTTGGCTCGAAGCGACTGGTGGAGCATTATCACTTGCGGCTTTCGACAGCCACGATCCGCAATGAGATGGGCGCGCTGACCGAGATGGGCTATCTGCGCCAGCCGCATACCTCCGCGGGGCGTGTCCCAACGGAGGAAGGTTATCGCTACTTTGTCAGTCAGATGATGAATCAGGCCCAACTTCCGCGATCCATTCAGGCGATGATCTCACATCAGTTCTTTCAGTCCCGCCCAGGTGTGGATCATTGGATGACTCTGGCGGCCTCCATTCTTGCTCATCAATCGCAGGCGGTTTCGGTGGTTACCGCACCCCATGCCGAAAAAGCAAAATATAAGCATGTCGAGTTGATTTCCACGCAGGGACGTCAGGTATTGATGGTGCTGGTCATGGCGGGAGGGGAAGTTAGCCAGCAGATCCTGACGTTGGCGGAACCTGTCTCCCAGGAACGACTCAGCCAGACGGCAGACCGTCTTAACGGAGTTTTGGCGGGCCTTGCCGTGGACGCGATCGCGGCGCTGTCAACACGTCCGGACGCGCTCGATCAGGACATCCTGAGCCTCATCGTGCAGGATATGCGTCGCACCTCGCAAAGCGTCTCAGGTGAGGTTTATACCGATGGACTGACGAATGT
>JBGPNQ010000024.1:0-27604 GCA_041487615.1 Anaerolineae bacterium | reverse complement strand
GTCTGTAGGAGGCGCCATATCCATCGAACAACAGGGTCCATATACGTTCGAAGATAATATGTTTGTAAACAATCATAGCGATTCAAGTGGGGGAGCGATTCGATTTGAGTCCGTGGAAGCTCCGGTTGCTTTGAGAAGGAACCTTTTCTCTGGCAACCATGCCACTCTTAATGCTGGCGCGATATTTGAAATCCTTGCCTACTCATCCGCTTCGTTTGCACTGGAGAACAATACCTTCCATGCCAATCGGGCGGATGGCGGCACCGGAGCTCTGAGCATTGACGATACAGCGTCGCTCATCAATAACACCTTCTCGCACAATTCAGCGCCGCAAAAGGGGACCAGTTTCTATGCTGGCTATCATGCCCATGTCATTCTACAGAACAATATTTTTGCAAATGGCACAGGCACCCAGGAATGTTATTTGTATAACTCCGGAATCAATTCATTGTCCGGAGGCCATAACCTGGCAGAAGATGGGTCGCCCGCATGTCTGCCGTCCATCACCGGTGATCCTATGCTGGGACCATTAGCAGATAATGGCGGTTCAATCCAAACGATGTCACTCCTGTTCGGTTCCCCGGCCATTGATGTAGGTGATGATGCATATTGTCCAGCCGCCGATCAGCGCGCAGTGATGCGTCCGCAGGGAAGTCATTGTGATATCGGCGCATTTGAATATGTATTTCCTCCGACCGATACCGCAACCCCTTCATCGACGGCGACCCTGGTGCCGACAAATACGGCGACCCCTACTTCGACAGATACTCCTACAATGACGCCAACGCCGACGAACACGCGCGTACCGGTTACCCGGGTCGTCATCACTACGAATGATTCGGGAGCGGGATCGCTTCGCCAGGCCGTACTCAATTCTTTATCCGGTGACAGGATCACCTTCGACCCTTCACTTGCCGGGCAGACGATCACTTTGTCATCAGACGTGAACATTATCAATAAAAACCTGACAATTGATGGTTCAGGATTATCACCACTAGTGACCATCAGCGGCGGGCATGTAGCTCATCTGGATCTTTTGGGCTCCGGCGCTTTTACAATCTCGGATCTTGTCATTACAGATTTTTACACTACCGGGGGCGGAGGAGTAATTTCAAAGACTGGTTCTTTGGAACTGACAATTCGGAATTCCACAATTCGTCAAAATAAGGCCGACGGCGATGGAGGTGTGATAGCAAGTATTGGCTCTGGGCCGATTACTATTATTAATAGCGCCATCGCTCAAAATCAAGCGGGTTCCGGCGGAGCGCTCTCCGTGAATGGGGGCAGTATCAATATTTTCAATAGCACAATCGCTGAGAATGGTGCTAGCAGCGATGGCGGTGCCATAGCAAGCAATGGCTCTGTGCTGATTACCATCGTCAATAGCACCATCGCTCAAAATCAAGCGGGTTCCGGCGGAGCGCTCTCCGTGAATGGGGGCGGTATCAATATCGTCAATAGCACGATTGCTGGAAATGCTGCCACTACAGGTGGGACGTATGTACTGGATGGAGGTGTAAGCGCGACATTTTCAAATACGATCTTTGTCTGCACGCCAGGCAGTGGTTCATGCTACGTGCAACATGGAGCAACAATCGTTGTCAACAATAACAGCATACTTGGCCTTGGTACCTTGGCGGATTATGGGTTGAGTGGACTTGGCGATAATGGCGGCCCTACAAGAACGATGGCATTATTCCCTGGCAGCCCCCTCATCGATGCCGGAGATGATACGATCTGTGCAAACTCACCAGTGAACAAACTAGATCAGCGCGGAGTGACACGTCCGCAGGGGAGTCATTGTGATATTGGCGCGTTTGAGTATGTATTTCCTCCGACGCCGACACCAACATATCCATTCACTAATACACCAACATCAACTCCCACCGACATACCAACGAGCACACCTACATTTACCCCAACATTTACGCCTACTGACACACCAACTGATACTGCAACACCCACATCTACTGCAACCTTCACACCGACAGCGACCTCGACATTTACCCCAACTAACACACCCACACCCGTTGTGATGACGCTGGTCTTGCAGCCGAATGGTACGACAGGCATCGATAGTTATATTTATAGTGGAGCAAAGACTACCAATTATGGTGCGGCGACCATCATGGGTGTTGGGGAAGATAATAACACCAGTAGCAGGGTTGCGCGCAGCCTGCTCAAGTTTGACTTATCTTCTATTCCGGCTAACGCGACCATTAACTCCGCCACACTCTCCCTCTGGACCAACGCGGATCTTTCAAGCAATAACCGCACGATTCGCGTCTATCGCTTGAAGGTCCCGTTTAATGAAACACAGGTGACATGGAATCTCTCGGCAACGGGAACCAACTGGCAGACCGGGGGTGCCTCGGGCGCGAATGACCGCGAGAGCAGCGATATTGGCTCACTCACCATTCTCAATAATGAAACTCTCAATCTCGAAAAACAGATTGCGCTGACTCCAGGCAAGGTCCAGGAAATGGTGAACGGCACGTTTGCCAATCGAGGCTTTATCATCGTCGCAGATACCGAGTCGAATGATCGCTTCAACTATAAGACATCGGATTCCACGACATCCGCGCAGCGCCCGAAGCTGGCGATCCAGTATAGTGTTCCTGCTGTTACGCCTTCCTATACTCCAACGTCGACACCCACTGCCGGCGTAACGCCAACCTTTACTACGACTTCGACATCAACTGCAACCCTCCCGCCCTCGCCGACTCATACAGTAACAGTCACAGCTACGAATACGGCAACCTTGACCGCGACAAATACGATTACGGCCACCTGGACCACGAGCGCGACAGCTATAGTCACGGCTACATTCACGCCGGCGCCGCCTAGCAGTACTTCAACAACTGTAATTACGAACACACCGACACGAACCCCGACAATCACCAGAACCCCCACGCGGACGCCCACTGCCACCAGAACACCCACGCAAACATTTACGGCAACTCCCTCGATCCCATTCCCATCGACGCAAATGCGGGATGATTTCAATCGCGCCAATGGTGTGATTGGGAGTAGTTGGTCTGGATACACAACAGCCTTCAGTATTGCTTCCAATCAACTGGATATCACTGCCACGGGCGTGAATACGTCCATGCTATGGAACGGCTCATCATTCGGAGCGGATCAGGAGGCGTATATGACGATTACACAAATCGATTCCGCAGCGACGAATGAGCACAGTCTGATCTTGAAATCACAGAGTAACACGAACACAACAGCTGGAATCATCGATGTGCTGTATGACGGCGCGGGACACATGGTCCAGGTATGGACGTATCATCCGGCGCAAGATTGGGTGCAATATGGGGCGAATATTCCTGTCACTTTTGCCAATGGCGATCAATTAGGAGCGCGCGCCCGCCCCAATGGAACTGTGGAAATCTATAAAAATGGGATCCTGATTGGGACGCGGAGTGTCACCGCCTGGCCGTTTTACGCGAATGGTGGCTATCTTGGACTGTGGTTTGTAAATGCGCCGGGAGCCTTGATAGATAATTTCGGCGGAGGAAATACTACGTTACCGTAATTCAAAGAGTTTATACGTGCATATACAGAGTCCCGGAGTTTTGGCTCGCTCCGCGGCTCTGCTTTTCGTAAGGTAGCCTCTTGATGGGAACAACCATCCCTGCGCGAGGGGCGGTTATTCATCCCATGTAGGACTTTAGGGGGAACTATGCCTGTAACCAAAACGGCTGGATATTTGTCTAGTATTCCAGCGTTTTTTCGTGCATTTTTCTAATAATCGGATTGGGTCGAGAGAATTCTGTCAATGGTTTTCTGAACGCATGTCCCAAGAGAAATTTAATGTCCAATAAAGAGCATACATCCATCGCATTGCGTTTCATTCTGGCGTTCATTTTGATGAGCGGCATTTTTGGCGCGGGACTCGTGGGGCAGGTTTACGCAGCGCCGGCAAAGGTCAACCCGGTCTCTGTGGCTGGTGTTGCGTTGCAGTCGTCATTCCCTTCCACAGGCGTTCTCGATGATTTCGACCGTTCCAATGGTTCCATAGGCAGCAACTGGTCTGGGACAACTTCGGGTTATGCGATTGCTGGCAATCGTCTTGATGTGAATTCAGGAGGCGACATTTATTGGAATGTCTCTTATCTGGGGGTCAACCAGGAAGCGTATGTGACCCTGACTACGATCGATCAGAATGCAGATGAAATTGCCCTGGTGCTCAAAGCACAAAGCGGCGCTTCCATGGATCCCGGACAGATTGCTGTTGTGTACGAACCGGCGAGTAATTCTGTTGGGGTCTGGACCTTCACCACGTCCTCAGGTTGGCAGCAGCAAGGGACATCCATTAATTCTCCCTATGTAAACGGGGATACTTTCGGCGCACGCGCCCTCGCAACTGGACAGGTGGAAGTATATAGAAATGCTACCTTGTTAGGTTCGCGAAATGTGACGGGCTGGGCTTATTATGCCTACGCCGGTTATATTGGATTATTTCATCTCAACGCCAGCAATACCGTGCTTGAAAATTTTGGCGGTGGGACAATGAGCGGCTCCCCCACGTTGACTCCCACAACTACAGCTCCAACGCCTACCATAACGGCCACCACAACTTCGTGCACTGATCCAACATCCTGCAACCCTGTCGGAGGCATCCCGGCACTCTGGAGTTGTAATATTGCCGAGTGCACCTCGGCAGACTGGGTGGGAGCGGTCATCTCCTGGCCATCCTGGTCGGCCTATCAGAGCAACGCACGCACGGGCGATAATTCACGAAGCGTATTTTCTTTTCAGGATGCGGCGCTCTATCCGTATATGGGTGCATGGGCGGATGGTTGTCAGGTTACGGCCGTCACCGGAACTACACTCATCATCGAATGGCAACGCGGGCTGGATACCTGGCGTGAGACATACCTTAACCCGGGTGAATCTCACACGATTGATCTTGTCTCGCCAGAGGACGGAGCAATGATCGAAGCGCCAAACGGCTTTACATCATTCAGTGTTTCTTTGGCTAACTGCAATCCCCAAAATATTTTTGGGCCAACCTTCACTCCTACCTTTACACCATCGCCGACTCCGTCCAGCACGCCCACTTCAACGTCTACTCCGTCTTCGACACCGACCGCGACCTTTACCCCATCCAGCACTCCATCTGCGACAGCCACACCATCCGATACTCCAACGGCAACCTCGACTCCATCGGATACGCCGACCGCGACCTTCACACCGTCCAGCACGCCGACGTTTACCTTCACGCCATCGTACACTCCGACTGCGACGTTCACGCCGTCCAATACGCCCACTGCGACCTTTACCCCATCCAGCACGCCAACAAGTACTTCCACCAATACTCCAACCTCCATAGTTACTGTTACACCGACCAAAACGAGTAAACCGAATCAACCTCCCTTACCCACCAGTCCTTCACAAAAATCTGAAGCCATCTTCCCAGCTTTTCTCACGACTCAAAGCGGATCGGTGAGCGGTTCAGTCTCAAGCCTGGGGCTGATCCAGCAAAACGGAGCAGACGACGACCCCTCGGCATACGTCCGATTCCAAACGCCGGGCAAGGCTTATATGGGCTACAAATCGTTTTTCCTGCCGGGTAATGCCCAGCCCGTCAACATTTCATCCATGTTGTTACAAGTCAACTTCAAGGGACCTGCCGCCTCGACTCAGACCTGGACCTGGGCAATCTATGACTGGACCACAGGGGTGTGGGTCAAACTAGGCGATAATATTGGCTCACAAGCGGATCAATGGAATGCGCTGATCTTCCATATTACAAGCATCGCAAGATATGTTTCGCCAGCGCGTGAGATCCGCATTCGTCTGTTTTCAAATAATCAAAGCGATGATGCGAAGATCGATTACCAGGCGCTCCATGTTACGTACGAACCCGTGGAACCCACGCCAACGCCCGCCATGCCGACTCCATTGTCCACCAAGGCCAAGTACACCTTCCCGGCAACCTATACGCCAACAGCAACACCTTGATGATTAAAAGCCAAAGCCGCGAACTTCAAGCTCGCGGCTTTTTATTCAACCCATTTTTATTTCGAATATACCTCTGGGTTGACACAGTTGGGCAAATGATCGCCCTGCAGGCCTGAGATCAGATTCTTCGCGGCCATCCAGGACATCTTATCGCGCGTCATCCTGCTTGCGCTGGCGATATGTGGCGCTATGACCAGGTTGTTCAGTTTAAGCAAAGGACTATCCGGCGGAAGTGGTTCGGGTTCAGTAACATCCAACGCCGCTGCAAAAATTCGTTCGGACTTCAATGCTTCATAGAGCGCGTCCAGATCCACAACCGGTCCCCGCGAGGTGTTAACGAGCACTGCGCTGGACTTCATCTTCGACAAAGCTTCAGAGTCGATCAAGTGACGCGTGGCAGGCGTCAGCGGGGTATGGAGCGAGATGAAATCCGATTCTTCGAGGAGAGTCTCAAAGTCCACGCGGGTGACGTCCATATCGGGACTCGGCGTCTTTTCCATTGGGTCGTAATAGATCACGCGCATATCGAATCCCACGGCACGACGCGCCATCGCTTTACCGATGCGCCCAAACCCGACGAGTCCAAGTGTCGCCCCTTTCATCTCGGTGCCCAGCAAAAGCATCGGACTCCACGTCTTCCATTTGCCATCGCGTACATAGCGATCTGCTTCGATCAAACGACGTCCGGCTGCCATCATCAACGCGAAAGAAAAATCGGCGGTCGCATCGGTAAGCACATCGGGCGTATTGCCCACAGGGATTTTTCGTGCGGTCGCAGCGGGCACATCGATGTTGTCGAATCCCACGGCATGATTGCTGATCACTTTCAATTGTTCCCCCGCCATGTCCATCACTTCGCCGTCGATCTTGTCGGTCAGCAGGCTCAAGATACCGTCCACGCCTCGCACACGTTTCAATAAATTATCACGGCTGGGAGGCAGTTCTCCATCCCAGACATCCGCTTCGCAAAAATCCCTGATCATCTCAAGGCCCTTCTCAGGGATGATTCTGGTAATAAATACCCTTGGTTTCGACATCGTAACTCCAGCAATTGTTTCTGATATGATAACAGAAATGGACACGAAACGTTTCGCGACGCATAGTTTGAAGGACCCGCGCATTCTGCGTATCTTGTGCGCCGCGCTGGATGCCGTGGATCCGTACGACGCGGTACAAAAATATTTGCCGGCACTTGAGGGTCACGTATTTGGTTTGGGCATTGGGAAGGCTGCGCTCCCGATGATGGATGCGCTCGCCGAGCGGATTCGGATCTCAGGCGGACTCGCCATCACAAAGTTCGCTTCGAATCTCAGCCGAGAGTCTTTCACCGTTATCGAAGGCGGACATCCCATCCCGGACGCGCGTTCGCTTCATGCGGGTGAACGTGCCCTGGATTTTGTCTCATCCTTGCATGAAGACGATATATTGGTATGTTTGATCTCCGGGGGTGGTTCTGCTCTTGTGACCGCGCCATATGTTCCATTGGAGGATTTGCAAACGTTGACGTCCCTGTTGCTATCCAGCGGTGCGCGCATCGACGAGATCAACATTTTGCGGCGACAGCTCGATCGTGTCAAAGGTGGAGGATTGGCGCGTGCGACCAAGGCCAGGGTCATCAGCTTAATTCTTTCGGATGTGATTGGTAATCCACTGGAAACAATTGCATCAGGTCCGACAGTGCCAGATCCAACAACCAGAGAAGATGCGATGAATATTTTGAAAAAGTATCAACTGCAAGATCAAGCCCCACCTGCTATTTACAAATTGCTGACAATTGTTAATTCGCCGCTCGCCGGGGACGGCGGCTTGAGCGTGATTGCTCGCGTCCAAAACATCATCATTGGTGATAACCAACTCGCTGCACATACTGCTATGCTACAGGCACAGCAAGAAGGTTTTTACGCGGAAATCTTAACGAATGAATTACAAGGCGAAGCACGTGAAGCCGGCGTGATGCTGGCAAAACGCTTACGCCATGACGCATCGAAAAGACCGCGTCCATTTTGTTTGATCGCCGGAGGTGAGACAACAGTAAGGGTTAGGGGAGGAGGGAAAGGCGGAAGGAACCAGGAACTTGCTTTGGCTGCTGTGGAAGAACTTCGCGGATTGGAAAATGTGATCCTTATTGCTCTGGCAACGGACGGCGATGATGGTCCCACCGATGCGGCGGGCGCAGTGGTGACGGGCGACTCTGCTCGACGGGCCGAGTCGCTTGGGTTGGACGCGGCCGGCCAGTTATCCCGAAATGATGCGTATCCTTTTTTTGAGGCGTTGGGTGATTTGCTAGTACCAGGCCCAACCGGGACGAATGTCAACGACCTGATATTTTTGATTGCTACCTGATCGTGTCTTCGATCACCTGACGAACAGAGGCAGTGTCCAGGTCTTTCTTATCCAGGAAGGCAATCGCTCCCGCGGAGAGTGCCCGCCGTCGAAATTCCCGGTCTGGATAGGCGCTGATGAGTACCGTGCGCGTGGAAGGCGAAAGACTCTTTAGGCGGCTGGCACATTGTATGCCGTCCTCATCTTCTAGGACCACATCAGCCGCAAAAACAAGATGACGTATAACTTCGAAGTCCTGTCTTCCAGTGTGTTCATCTTGAAGCTGGTGTCCATTTCCGTATTGCTGGCTTTGGTTACCTGGGTGCTTGCTGGTTACAACGGTCTGTCCTGGACCGTGGTCATCGTGCTGCTCGTGGTAGGCATCTATCACTTCATTACCACACAAACCGTACTTGGCCGGCACATCTACGCCGTCGGTGGAAACCCCGAAGCTGCCCAGCTCAGCGGCATCAATGTGAAGAAATTGATTTTTGTTGTCTTTGGTTCGATGGGAATGTTATCGGCTCTTTCCGGAATTCTTTTTGCATCCCGCCTGCAATCGGCGACCACTACTGCGGGGAATCTATTTGAATTGGACGCCATTGCTGCTGCCTACGTTGGTGGTGTGTCGGCAGCCGGTGGAGTGGGAAGAGTCACCGGTTCGCTCATCGGCGCGCTCGTGATGCTCTCGCTGACGAGCGGCATGAACCTGATGGGCATTGACATTTCCCTGCAATATGTGACGCGCGGCGCAGTGCTCGTGTTGGCCGTGATCTTCGACGTAGCCACTCGCACCAGCAGCAAATAAGCGCGGCCCGCTTGCCTATCCGCGAAAAACTCTATACTCACCGTACAAAAAGGCTCCATCGGAGTCTTTTTGTTTTATTCTTCATCTCTTCGCCCGGGCGACCCGTTCGCTTTTCAGCTTTGAACAGTTCACTTTTCAGGTTAGAACGGTTCGCTTTTCAAGTTTGAATAACATTTCTGCAATCGCTGGTTGACAAGCAAATTATTCGTCATATAATTATTTTGGCAAACATAATCCCCATCTATTGCCTTTTATGGGTTGAATATCCAGGAATCCATGAATATGACTGACTGGCAGGTCAATGTGGAACACTGTGCTAACAGAGTATTCTCACGGTTTGAATTGTGAGCTGAATACTCTGTTATTTATTTTGCAGGTGAATCTAAAAGGAGGTGATGCGGTGTAGAGAGTCGTTTCAATAGATTGCAATAGAATGATTTGTAAAACACAAAACAGGAGAGAAGAATATGTCTAATAAGAAAGTATATGCTCTGTTCGCTTTGTTCGTGATTCTGGCGACAGTGCTTTCAGCGTGCGGTCCGGCGGCGACTCAAGCCCCCGCAGCCGGCAACAAAGTGGAAGTATTTTCCTGGTGGGTGGGCCCCGGCGAAGCCGACGGTCTGGCCGCCATGATCAAGATATTCCAGGCGCAGTATCCGAAGGATGAATTTGTGAACGCCTCCGTGGCTGGTGGTGCAGGCACCAATGCGAAAGCTGTGCTGGCGACCCGCCTCCAGGGTGGTGATCCCCCGGATTCCTGGCAGGCCCATGCAGGTGAAGCAACCTTCGCCTATGTAGATGCCAAGCAGATTCAACCGCTCGATGATTTCTTCAAATCAAGTGGCTTTGGTGCGGCACTGCCGACCAGTCTGCTCCCCCTGATTTCCAAGGATGGCCATCCATATAGCGTACCGGTGAACATTCACCGCTCCAACGTCATGTGGTACAACCCGAAGGTGCTGCAGGCGGCCGGGGTAACGCTGCCCGCCGGTGGATTTGCCAGCTATGATGACTTCTTTGCTGCCTGCGATAAGATCAAAGCCGCCGGCAAGACCTGCCTGGCGCTCGGACCTGCATGGACTGCTGAGCACCTGTTCGAGAACGTCATGATCGGCTCGCTAGGCGCGGATGGCTGGGCTGGCCTGTGGACCGGCAAGACGGATTGGGCCAGCGCTGATGTTACCGCGGCGATCAACAACTATGCCAAGGCACTGTCCTACACCAATAGTGATGCTGCGACTCTATCCGACTGGCAGCCGGCTGCCCAGCTGATGACCAACGGAGATGCGGCCTTCAATATCATGGGCGACTGGGCATACGGCTACTTTGCCAATGCCGCCCCCAATGGACTCGCTCTGAAACCACACACAGATTTCGACTGGGCTCCGCCGCCCGGAACCAATGGCGTGTTCGTGTTCCTGGCCGACAGCTTCGTTCTGCCGGTGGGAAACAAGAATGCTGCGGGCACCATGGATTGGTTGACCGTTGCAGCTTCGAAAGCGGGCCAGGAAGCTTTCAACCCGCTCAAGGGCTCGATCTGCGCCCGCACCGACTGCGATCAGAGCAAATTCAGCGAGTATTCGCAAAACGCGGCCAAAGACTGGGCCAGCAATACAGTCGTTGGCAGCTTAACGCACGAGGTTGTCGGTAATCCATCCTGGGATAGCAAGGTCGCCACGGCCCTGGGTGTGTTTGTGGCAGACCCGACCAAGGTGGCCGACTTCCAGTCGGCGCTTGTTGCCGCCTGCAAATCCGACGGCGCCTGCAAGTAGCCAATGGGGAAGTAGTATTTGAGAAAAATGGGCGGCTCACTGAGCTGCCCATTTTAAAATCCGCCGAGATTCCTCATACGCTACTTCATGGAACTTGACAGTTACCATATCGCCCACTAAGATTGAAAAAGTCTTTTCATGGAAGAATTTTGAGAGAAAGAGAAATCAAACATGTCTCGAAGATTCGTGCTTCGCACACGGGATCTCATCCTGGCAATTGCGCTCATGTTGATAGGCGCGGTCTCGATCTTTATACTCACGAGAACCGAATTTGATATATTCGGAAGGAATTTTACATCCATCGGTCTTCTGCTGGCCGGGCTGATCTTTTATTGTGGTGTGTTAGTGATTGTGTCAATGTTCAAGGAGGAGACCTATCTTTCCATCGCCTTGCTTCTTCCATCTATTGTGGCTGTCGCAATTTTTGTTTATGGTTTTATCGGCTGGTCAATTCGAGTTTCACTTAGCCAATGGAAAGGCTTATTACCAGATTATACATGGGTTGGTCTACAGCAATATACCTACCTCTTCCATGATACACGCTTCTTGATTGACGTTCGTAATACGGCAGTCTTCACCGTTGGTTTTATTGCTGGTTGCCTCATTCTTGGACTTGGGTTGGCCATTCTCCTGGATCAAAGGCTTAAGGGAGAAGCGCTCTTCCGCGGTATCTTTCTGTTTCCAATGTCGATCTCGTTCATTGCTTCAGGTGTGGTCTGGGGCTGGTTGATGAATCCGGCGACTGGCAATCGAATTACTGGGATCAATCTCATTTTCCAGTCACTCGGACTCAACTCTCTGATCAGCCTATGGCATTCTTCGCCTCAACCCTGGGGAATGGTATTTACTGTAATCCCTGCTGTCTGGCAGCTCTCCGGATTTACCATGGCGCTCTATCTGGGCGGCATTCGCAGCATCTCGGATGATTTGCGTGAAGCAGCCCGCGTGGACGGTGCGAGTGAATTTGAGATTTACCGTTATATTATATTGCCGATGCTCCAGCCGGTGACGCTCAGCGCGGTGATCATTCTGGCACACATGTCGCTCAAGATCTTTGATTTGATCGTAGCGCTTGGCCATAAGGATCTTCGTCTGGATGTCCCAGGCATTTACATGTGGACGACCACCTTTGATGGCACCAACTATGCTCAGGGGGCAGCGATCGGCGTGTTGATGCTTGTGAGCGTGGCGGTTCTTGTGGTGCCGTATCTTATCCAGAATATGCGCACGGAGTCCGAGATATGAACCGGCGCATAGCGATTAAGGCTCTTTTTTATGCGATCCTGATCATCTTGGCGCTTTTTTATTTGCTTCCAGTCTATCTACTGATCCTAACCGGTCTCAAGCCCATCAGCGAGGTGGATCTAAAAACCATGTGGGCGCTGCCAACTGCAGGCATCCACTTCGATAATTTTATGGCAGGTTACAAACAACTTGCTCCCAATCTAAGTAACAGCTTGTGGATGGTTATTCCGGAGGCCTTACTCTCGGCCTTGCTGGGTTCTTTCAATGGCTACCTGCTTTCCAAATGGAAGTTCCGCGGCTCGAATGTGATCTTTACGTTGATCCTGTTTGGGATGTTCATTCCCTACCAAAGCATTTTGATCCCTTTGGTAAAGTTCATGCAATCGATCAGACTGTACGGAGATATTCCGGGTTTGGTCCTGGTGCATATTATTTATGGTATTCCAATTACTACCCTGATTTTCCGCAATTATTATGCAGGCATCGGAACCGAAATCCTTGAAGCAGGGCGTATTGATGGCGCGAGCCTGATGGGTATCTATCGCTACATCATGTTTCCGCTTTCGGCACCGAGCTTTGCCGTCGTGATCATCTGGCAATTTACCCAGGCGTGGAACGAATTCCTGTTTGCCGTGATTCTGACAAACCAATCCCATTGGCCGGTGACAGTGGCATTGAACAATCTGGCTGGCAGCCAGCTTGTACAGTGGAATGTGCTCATGGCCGCCACGTTTCTCGCCGCCCTGCCAACACTGATCGTGTATATCTTCCTGGGCCGCTACTTCCTGCGCGGATTGATGGCCGGCGCCTTGAAGGGATAGACTTTACACCCACTCTGCAAAAAGGCTCCCCTGGAGTCTTTTTGTTTGACTTTTCATCTCTCCTCGTCTAGACTCGCCCTCATGCTTGCACGTGTCTACTCTTGTGCGGTCATTGGTCTCGAAGGCGTCGTTGTCGAAGTTGAAGTGGATTATTCGAACGGACTGCCTGCCGTCATTATTGTTGGTTTGCCAGATGCCGCCGTCCAGGAAAGCCGTGAACGTGTTCAGACTGCCGTCAAGAATGCAGGCTTGAACTTTCCGCGCCATCGGATTGTCGTCAATCTTGCACCTGCTTCTGTCCGCAAGGAGGGACCGGCCTATGATCTTCCGATTGCCCTGGGGGTCACGATCCTTGCGGGTTTTCTTCCCCAGGACGCTATTGAAAGCACGATGGTTATTGGTGAACTATCGCTCGATGGAGTGGTCCGTCATACGCGCGGGGTCCTGCCCATGGCGGCAACAGCCCGGGCCAATGGATTCAAACGAATCTTCGTCCCCGAAGTGGATGCGGGCGAAGCGGCCCTGATTCCAGACCTGGAAGTGATTCCTGTTCGGTCGCTTGCGGACCTGTACGCGCATTTATCAGGCCGCCATTTAATCGAGCCGTACCAACCTACCAGCGCTGATGAGCTTGAACCGCTCTTCACCCCGACCGACTTCAGCGAGATCAAGGGACAGGAACACGTCAAGCGCGCCCTCGAAGTCGCCGCCGCCGGGGGCCATAACTGTCTGATGGTTGGCTCTCCTGGGGCCGGTAAGACATTACTAGCCCGCGCTTTGCCCGGCATCCTGCCTGAAATGAGTATCGAAGAATCGCTGGATGTCACCCGGATTTATTCTGTTGCAGATCAACTCCCCGCTGGCACACCGTTGATTCGGCAGCGTCCATTCCGCTCACCACATCATACGATCTCTCACGCAGGTCTGGTGGGCGGCGGGAATATCCCCAAGCCCGGCGAAATATCACTGGCTCACCGCGGCGTTCTGTTTCTGGACGAGTTCCCAGAATTCGGTACGCGCGTCCTCGAAGTGATGCGCCAGCCGATGGAAGATAAAGTTGTCACGATCAGTCGCGCAAAAGGCTCGTTAACCTTCTCCGCCAATTTTCAACTGATCGCGGCAATGAATCCCTGCCCGTGCGGCTATTATGGCGACTCACAAAAGCCCTGCACTTGTGCTCATGCACTTGTTACGAAATATCAAAAACGAATCTCTGGTCCTCTGCTGGATCGTATTGATATTCATATCGAAGTTCCAAGAGTCGATTATGAAAAGCTAAGTGGAGATCGAGTAGGGGAGTCATCCGGGTCAATTCGCGCACGAGTGCAAACTGCGCGGAATATTCAACTTGCCCGCTTCACGAATCCCGAATCTCGAATCTCGAGCAACGGCTCTTCCGCTGATATTGTCTGCAATGCCGATATGCGCGTCGGGGAGATACGGCAGTTTTGCCGGTTGCAAGATGAGGGTCAGAGTTTGATGCGTGCGGCGATGAGTCAGTTGAATCTCTCGGCGCGTGCCTATCATCGCATCCTGAAACTGGCGCGTACGATCGCGGATTTGGCAGGGAGTGAGGAGATCGGGTCCGCACATCTGGCAGAGGCGCTGCAATACCGTCCGAAGATCATGATGGGGTAAATATTGCCCATTGGGTTTGTCTCATCCTGTGTAAACTCATCTCAATATTGACGCATTCCACCCAAATGTGCTAAACTGAAAGTGCTTTCATTATCTCTTTCATTCGAGGACATATCGTGCCTGCCAAAAAAAAACCTACTATCTACAATGTTGCCGAACGTGCAGGAGTGAGTATTACCACTGTCTCACGCATGCTCAATGCACCAAACAAGGTCAATCCCAAAACACGCGAGCAGGTCATGGCCGCTATTGATGCCCTCGGCTTTATGCCAAAAGCAGAGGCTCGAGCCCGAGCCATGCAACATACCGGACGTATCGGTGTGATTACCCCTTTCTTTACTGCGCCATCTTTTATACAACGGCTACGAGGAATTGCTAAGACTTTATCTCCCAAGAATTATGAGTTGGTCATTTATACCGTCGATTCCAGCAATCATTTGCAAGGATATCTTTCCAGCCTGCCATTGACTGGCAATCTGGATGGGCTCATCATTCTTTCATTGCCAATAGATGATACTCAGGTACGCCGCTTAATCGATCATGGGCTGCCTACCGTGCTCATTGAATATCCACATCCCAAATTGAATTGTGTTGAGATTGACGATGTGGAGGGCGGTCATATGGCAGCTACCTATTTGCTGGGGAAAGGCCATCGCAGAATCGCATTTTTGGGCGATACGGATTTGCCGGAGTATTCCATTCATCCCGTTAGTTTCCGTTTAAGTGGATTTCGACGGGCCCTCAAAGAAGCTCGGATTAAGTTGCCTGACACGTTTGTTCGTCTCGCCCCGTATTCGCAGGAACAAACACGCCAGGTTGCCAAAGAGCTGTTGAATCTACCTGATCCACCGACCGCTATTTTTGCTGCGACAGATTTCCAGGCATTGGGGGTGCTCAAGGCTGCCCGCCAATTGAATATCAAAGTGCCGGAACAACTGGCTGTGATTGGCTTCGACGACCTGGATATGGCTGAATATGCGGACCTCACGACCATTTCCCAACATTTGGATGAATCCGGCAGGCTGGCAGTGGAAATATTGCTTGCACAAATAGAGTCACCTTCCCGGCCGCCACGACATGTTAAGTTGCCCCTCCTGTTAATCGAACGCCAAACCGCATAACTGGATATTGACTTCGATATTGAAAAAATGTATACTCTTTATGAAAGTGCTTTCAGGATACCACTGACACCAAGATGAGATTTTCTCTCCACTTTCAAGTTTGAGGAGGTGCAAGCCATTCAAAATTCCAAAAACAAAAACCTTCGTTCCCATATTGAATCCATGCTCAAGCTAAAATAAGGAGAAAGAGAAATGAATAGTAAATCCCTGTTATGGTCTTTGGTAAGCCTGCTGGTTTTGACATCCATGCTTCTCTCGGCCTGTGGAGCGCCAGCAACAACTGCAGCTCCTGCCGCAACGGTAGCTCCTGCCACCCAGCCTCCCGCTGCAACAGAAGCGCCAACAAAGGCGGCAGCACCAACGGAAGCTCCGGCGGCGACGGGACCCAGCTGCGGAACAGACCCTGTGGTACTCAAGGCATCCTTCGAGACCGGCTTCGATCTGCCCTTCAAGCTTTCCGAAGAGTTCACCAAGCAGTACCCGAACGTCACCTGGGACATCAGCCAGGACCAGTTTGCAAACCTGATCAATTCGACGCCGCTTGTACTCGCGAGCGACAATGCGCCGGATCTGCTCCGGTTACCGACAATGGTCTCGTTCGCCAAGGATGGGTTGCTGCTGAACCTTGACCCCTACGCCACTGCTTTCGGCTGGAACGACTGGCCGGTGCCGCAACTTAACCAGAACCGCATTGACGCCAATGGTGTACGCGGCTCCGGCACGCTCTATGCCATGGGACTCAATTACAGTCTGACCGGTGTCTTCTATAACAAGAAGCTTGCCGCGCAGATCGGCATGACTGAGCCGCCCAAGACGGTTGCTGAGTTCGAAGATCTGCTCGCCAAAGCCAAGGCAGCAGGGCTCCAACCAATCATGGAATGGGGCAGCGCCAAGAGCGGTATGGGGCTCGCGTTCCCGCTCCAAAACCTCATGGCAGCCTATGGCCCGGTCGGGCCTATCAATGACTGGATCTTCCAGAAGGCGGGCGCGACGATTGATACGCCATCGAACCTGATCGCTGCCCAGCATCTGGAGCAGTGGATCAAGAACGGCTACTTCCCAGCTGACATCAACGCCATTGAATACACAGATGCAGCCGCCCGCTTTGGCAAAGGTGAGGGTGTCTTTACCTTCAACGGTGACTGGCAGAACGCTGGGTATGATAAGGACTTGCCCGGAAATGTTGGATTCTTCCTGATGCCGCCTGCTGAGGCTGGCGGTGGCTACGCAGCCATGTCCGCCCCGTTGACCTTTGGCATAGCGGCTAAGGCAAAGCACCCGGACTGCGCAGCGTTCTTCCTTAACTGGGTCGCCACGAACCCCAAAGCTCGCGAGATCGATGTTGCTGTCGGCGGTTCCAACCCCGGCGGGCCGGCGGAGGCCACCATGCCTTCCGTCACAGCGGGCTCGGTCACAAACGAGACACTCGCTGCCGGACCGGTGATGGGCGCAGACGGCGGCGCGATGGACTTCATTGCCAACGCGACGAGCTCCATCTTCGCCCAGGGCTGGACGCCCGAGCTTCAGAAGATGGTCGGTGGCCAGCAAGACGCTGCCGGTTTGCTCAAAGCCGTTCAAGCAGAATACGAGCGGGAACTCGCCCAACAGTAATGGTGAGTGCCGCAGAGTGATGTCTGCGCCTGCCAGATAGGTTGAGATGATGACAGTAGATAATCGTCCTGCGGCTCTCCCAGCCTCCCGACAGACCCACCTCAATACACGGGCCCGTCGGGAGGCCTTTGTTGGCTGGCTGTTCGTCCTGCCCGCGTTGCTCATGTACGCGGTCTTCGTACTCTTGCCTTTCCTTCTGACTATCCTGTACTCTTTCTACAAGTGGAACGGTACAGGTCCTATGAATTGGGTGGGGTTGAAGAACTATGTGACTGTCTTCCAGGTTCCCAACCTGATCGGGACGGTCTTCAACGCATTCTGGTTGGTCGTGTGGTTCAGCTTCATTCCGGTGG
Source organism: Anaerolineae bacterium (assembly GCA_041487615.1). GTDB lineage: Bacteria > Chloroflexota > Anaerolineae > Anaerolineales > Villigracilaceae > Defluviilinea. Next base: position 9,937 of record JBGPNQ010000024.1, on the reverse strand, counting down.
GACTCGGACTCGTTGTCGCGAGCGTGATCCACCGCGTGGCAGCCGGGCGGTTCGGTGAAATCGCCAGGACCGTGCTATTCCTGCCCCAAGTCATAGCACTCGTCGCTGCCGGCATCATTTGGGGTTGGCTGTTTTCTCTTTCGGGCTTAGTTAACCAGATCCTCAAGTCTATAGGACTCGGCGCGATTACCCGCGCCTGGTTGGGCGACTTCGACTGGGCGCTCTCGGCCGTTGGCATCATCGGGATATGGGTACTACTTGGCTTCTGCACCGTCCTGCTGTCGACCGGCATATCGAAGATCGACCCAGCCCTTTATGAGTCGGCGAGGATCGATGGTGCAAGCTGGTTCACGGAGTTTGTCACGATTACCATCCCACTTCTCAGACATGAAATCAGCGTGTGCCTGACCGTTACGGTGATTGCCGCACTGGCCGCATTCGATATCGTCTATGTCGCGACGGCCGGCGGACCAGGCAACTCGACGGCAGTTCCGGGACTCCAGGTCTACATCCTCGCGTTCACCCAAAGAGCGGTAGGATTGGCTTCTGCTCTGGCAGTCATACTCATGGTCCTGGTTATCGTGGTAATCATCCCGATCCAGCGGCTAAGCCGAGAGGAGAATGCACAATGAAGATTGACCGGACCGAACTCTTTGCGGGACGGGCACTGCTCCTAGCGCTGATGGCATTCACGATTCTGCCCTTCATCAGTATCTTCATGACTGCCCTCCATCCATCGGGGACTGTGCCCGGTGGACTCGAATGGCCTGCGGATCCGCAGTGGGGCAACTTTGTGGAGGCATTCAAGGTTTCGCAGATGCCGGCGCTTGTCATGTCGAGCACATTCATCGTGCTGACCGTGGTGCCGGTTGCACTAGTTATATCGACGATGGCCGGGTTCGCCATCGGTCTATTGCGAGTCCGTGGCGCGAACGTGCTTCTCTTCCTGTTCGTATTCGGGCTGACGCTCCCGTTCACGGGGATCATCATTCCGATCTACTACCTGGAGCGAGCGATGGGGATCTATAATACTCCGCTCGCGATTCCGTTGCCACTGATCGCCTTGTACATGCCCTTTGCGGTCTTCTGGATGCGCGCCCACTTCGTCAACATGCCAACTGAGATCTCGGAGGCGGCTCGTGTCGATGGCGCCACCACTTGGGATCTGTTCTGGCGCATTCACGTACCGCTCGCACAGGCGCCAATCACGTCGCTTGGGATCCTCATGTCCATTTGGACGTGGAACCAGTTTCTCCTTGCGCTTGTGCTGGTCGAGGACCCAACGAAACGAACGATGGCCGGTGCGCTGGGGGCGTTCCAGGGACACTACGCGACCGATGTACCCCTGCTATGCGCCGGCACGATCTTGATTTTGGTACCCACCCTCATCGTCTTTGTGCTGTTTCAACGCCAGATCATTATGGCGCTGCTACAAGGCGCGGTCAAGGGATGAGCCGCAGTTATCCCCTAAAGAAATCAAAACAAAGTACAAACCCAAAATGCCCCTAACCTTTGATTTACCCATTGAACAGCTAAAAACATATCCAGGTCAGAATCCATGTCCATCTGATTTCGATTCGTTCTGGGACAGGAGCCTGGAAGAAATGCGATCCATAGATCCAGAAATCGAATTGATCGCGGCTGAATTTACAGCACCGAACGTTGAGTGTTTTCATTTGTTTTTTACCGGTGTCGGAGGCGCGCGCGTGCATGCCAAATTATTGCGCCCCACGAACACTTCATCTCCCCATCCTGCTGTGTTGATGTTCCATGGTTACACAGGCGATTCGGGTGACTGGTTCGATAAGCTTGGCTATGCTTCAGCAGGTTTTACCGTCGCCGCCCTGGATTGTCGTGGACAGGCAGGATTATCAGATGATAGAGGATCTGTGGCTGGCAATACCCTCCATGGACAAATCATTCGCGGCTTGAATGATGCATTGCTGGGATTCCCGGAAAAATTGCTGTTCCGACAGATATTTCTCGATACAGCCCAACTTGCCGGGATCGTTATGGAAATGCCTGATGTGGATGCGAACCGGGTTGGCGTCACCGGTGGCAGCCAGGGAGGTGCGCTAACCGTTGCTTGCGCTGCCTTGGAGCCTCGCATCAAGCGTGCCGCCCCTCTATTCCCGTTCTTAAGCGACTACATGCGGGTTTGGGAAATGGATCAGGCAAAAGATGCCTATAAGGAACTTCAGGAGTATTTCCGCCATTCAGATCCCATGCATAAGCTTGAAGCCACTATATTTGAGAAGTTGGGCTACATCGACATTCAATTTCTAGCGCCACGTATCCAGGCAGAAGTTCTGTGGGGAATTGGCTTAATGGACACCATCTGTCCTCCCTCCACGCAGTTCGCTGTATACAATAAGATTAATTCACCTAAACAAATGGCAATCTACCCCGACTTTGGACATGAACCCTTGCCGGGCTGGTATGATCAGGCGTTTCAATTTCTAACGACATTGTAGCTATCTTTCAGAGGAAAAATGTCGCGCTTTCAATGCTCTTTTCAATCACATGCGTTGCATCTCCCTACCACCATCACAGTTGTTCTTCCATTCCCCGTCTTTGACCCAATATCGTTGAACGAGTCGCTCGACGATATTTATGGACCCAGAACGAAGTTCAAAACTTTGTATCTATTTCACGGGGCGTTTGCAGATTCCAGCAGCTGGTCCCTCTGGAGCCGAGTGGAAGCATATGCCGAACAACATGGGCTGGCAGTGGTGATGCCAAGCGTTGGTAATAGCTTCTATGCAGACCTGATGCACGGACCAGCCTACTGGACCTTTGTTAGTGAGGAACTCCCTCGGTTTGTCAGGTCGATTTTTCCATTATCCGCTAAACGGGAAGATAATTTTGTTGCAGGACTCTCCATGGGCGGGTATGGGGCACTGAAAATGGCGTTGAACAAGCCCGAAGGATTTGCAGCCGCGATCAGTCTCTCTGGAGTATTGGATGTAGTAACGGTCATGAAAAACCCGATACACCCGCTTTTCAACGTGGACGAATATTTTGGAGGTTTTGATAAACTAAAAGACAGTTATAACGATCTATTTGCCCAGGTTCAAAATCTAAAACAGCGAAGTTCAACGCTTCCCAGACTGTATGTAGCTTGTGGTCTGGAAGATAATCTCTACGAAATGAATACAAAATTCAGAGATCTGGCGAAGGCGAATTCCATCCCACTGACCTATGAGGAAGGTCCTGGAGGACATACGTGGGAGTTTTGGGATCAATACATTTTCCGGGCTCTGGAATGGCTTGATCGATCTGCTGAGTCGTGATCGAAGTTGATAACGCTGATCTTGAAGTTCATTTTTCATACCTATCGCTTCCCTATGTAAACGGAGAAAATTCCTGGCTGGGTATCGAAAAGACTATCTGAGTTGGTTGCAATGTGCTGCATGTTGCCATTTCACACCACCTACATACGATATTTGGCTAAGATCACTATCATGAAAAATAAGGTACAACTTATTACATATGTAGATCGTCTGGGGGGAGGCAACTTAAGAGAACTGCATCGATTGCTCAAAGGACCATTCGCCGGATTGTTTGGCGGTGTTCACATCCTCCCGTTTTATTACCCCATTCATGGTGCTGACGCTGGCTTTGATCCCATCGACCACACTCAGGTCGATCCATGTCTGGGCAGTTGGGCCGATGTCAAGGAACTAGGGCAGGATGTGGATCTCATGGCAGACTTGATCGTCAACCATGTTTCCTCTGTGTCTCCCCAATTCGTGGATTATTCCGAAAAGGGCGCCCCTTCCCTCTATAATGGCCTGTTCCTAACCATGGACAGTGTCTTCCCTGACGGCGCCACCGAGTCCGACCTGTTGAACATCTACCGCCCTCGACCAGGTTTACCCTTTTCCTACGTGACTTTGAAAAACGGTGAAAAACGCCTGCTATGGACAACCTTTACTGAACGACAGATCGATATCAATGTAAATCATCCACTGGGACAGGCTTACCTAAAGTCAGTGCTGCAAACACTGCATGAGAACAACGTTCGTACGGTACGGCTGGATGCTATCGGCTATGCCGTGAAGAAAGCGGGAACCCCCTGCTTCATGATCCCAGAGACCTTCGCCTTTATCGAGACTCTCTCTCAGGAAGCCGGGAAATTGGGAATCGAAGTACTCGTAGAGATCCATTCCTATTTTCGCAGGCAGATCGAGATTGCCCGTCAAGTCGACCGTGTCTATGATTTTGCGTTGCCGCCATTAGCGTTACACGCCATATTCAACCACACAGCCCGTTACTTGAAACAATGGCTGGCGATCAGCCCGCGCAATGCCATCACTGTGCTGGACACGCACGATGGCATTGGTGTAATAGATATCGGAGTTGATAACACCGATCCACAAATTCGTCCTGGCATAATCCCGCCCGAAGAATTGGATGCCTTGGTTGAAAAAATCCACACCAACACTAACGGACAGAGCCGCCTGGCGACCGGGGGGGCGGCATCCAACCTGGATCTGTACCAGGTGAATTGTACATTCTACGATGCCCTTGGGCGTAATGACCGTGACTATTTGTTGGCACGTGCGCTACAGTTCTTTGCTCCCGGCGTACCACAGGTATATTATGTAGGCTTATTGGCGGGTGAAAACGACATGACCTTGCTAGCAAAAAGCGGTGTTGGGCGCGACATCAACCGTCATTACTACACACCTGAGGAGATTATTTTAGCCATTCAACGCCCAGTTGTTCAATCGCTATTCGAATTGATCCACTTTCGTAATCACCATCCCGCTTTTGATGGATCGTTCAGTATGCCAGAGACCCACGAATCCGGAATTACAATGCGCTGGGACAATGGAGCTAATTGGGCGATGTTGGAGGTGAATTTTGCTTCCGGTTCATATTCCATTTCTAACAGTCCATTTGAGTTACTAGAGCCCAAATAGCGGGATATTAAACATCCACATGGTACTGGTGACAACAGTTCCACACTTTACAACTCACTGACAATTGGAATTATCGAAAAACGCTCTCAAAATTACTCTTTTCTTCGTAAAATAACACGACATGAATGTCCGATTGTGTGTATCCCTGTCCGTGTGGATATTATGGAGATACCCAGAAGCCATGTACCTGTGCGCATGCGCTGGTGACGAAATATCAAAAGCGGATCTCGGGTCCATTGCTAGACAGGATCGACATTCATATTGAAGTTCCACGTGTAGATTATGAAAAACTAAGCGGCGATCGAATGGGGGAGTCGTCAGAATCCATTCGGGCCAGAGTACAAGCTGCGCGCAATATTCAACTTGAGCGTTTTTCAAATATCGAATCATCGAATATCGTTGCTAATGCCGATATGCGCGTGGGAGAGATACGGCAATTTTGCAGGCTGCAGGATGAAGGCGGTGCACTGAGCCTGTCGAAGTGTCAGAGTCTGATGCGTTCAGCCATGACCCAGCTCAACTTATCGGCGCGTGCCTATCATCGTATCCTAAAACTAGCGCGCACGATTGCAGACTTGGCAGGGAGTGAAGAGATACAATCCGCACATCTGGCTGAGGTGTTGCAGTATCGCCCTAAGTTGATGTTGGGTTAGCAAAATTGAGGGTGGGCTAAGACGCCTCCACTATTTGAAAAATTTCTGATCAACTCCTCGAGAGTTTAAGCAATTTCGTGAAAACAATCCCAATGTTGATTTCTCTTCCTCACTGCGGACAATGATATTGTCCGCATCAGCGTGAAGAAATAACAAAACAGCATCCGGGTTCTAAGGCTACTATTTCGTTCCAATATCCAGGGTCGAACCTTCGCATTGGCTAAGAGAAGGAGGCATTCTCATGAAAGACAATTTCAGACGCAATATTATGATTCTGATGGCCCCGCTTGTCGTTTTGATGAGTTTGTTCGCAATGCCATCGACTGCACAGGCAGTTGGTACGATCTATTATGTGGATTGTGCCAGCGGCAACGACTCCAATAACGGACTCAGCGCGGCCACTGCATGGCGCACGACGACACGTGCCAACCAACAGACGTATACGGCTGGTGACCAGATCCTGTTCGCGCGCGGTACGGTTTGTAGCGGAGCAGCCTTCAAGCCCCTGGGCAATGGAGCGGTCGGCAACCCAGTCATCGTGGCCGATTATGGTACTGGCAACCTGCCGGTGATTGACGGTGTAGGTGCCCATGAGCCAGCAATCTTCCTCTACCACGTGCAGAACTATACGGTCCGCAACCTCGACCTGACCCAGCACGGCCAGACCCCGCAAATCATCAAGGCTGATGACGGAAAAGATTCAGACCAGCAGTCGGATGAGTACATGCGGGCTATTGTACACATCCTGGGATTGGGTCCAGTGGGTGTCCAGGCCTGTGGTGAGGCTTGCACCGTGCGCAATATCCGCTTGGAGAATCTCAAGGTGCACGATGGTTCATGGAATGGTATCTATGGCGGCGCTGGCTACTACCAACTCGATACCAACACCTTTGGCTACATTGATAATCTGGTGGTTACGGGCGTTGAGTCGCGAAACAACCACAAATCCGGCATGGATGTCACTAGTACCTATACCAAGACTGTAAGTTATGACGCCACAAACATCCAGGTGCTCAACTCTTACCTGCATCATAATGGTGGCGACGGCGCGGTGGTCGGGCCAGCAGAGCACATCCTGATCGATGGTAACGAGGCCTCCTACAATGGCCAATTGCGCGATGCCCGCCTCGGTCTATGGACCTGGGACTCCCACGACACAACCATCCAGTTCAACAACTCACACCACAACATGACGCCAGACAATACTGGACAAGCCCGCGATGGCGGTGGCTTCGACTGTGACCTGGGTTCCGAGGACTGCATGATGCAGTACAACTGGTCACATGACAACGAGGGCGAGGGTTTCCTGATCATGACCTGGCCGATCGGCTACGGTTATTCGCGTGGCGTGAGTCACAATATCCAGATGCGCTATAACATCAGCGAACGGGATGCAAAGAAACTGGCCTGCCCTATCACTGTCTTCGGCGGCGTGCAGCCCGCCATCATCTACAACAATACTATCTATTACGAGCCAAACCGGCTGGCCGGTTCTGCGATGTTCCAAGCCGAGGGCGGGGCGCTCTGCTCGAGTATCTGGGGCAAATCCGGCAACCCGACCGTACATGTTTACAACAACATTTTCATCAGCAATGGCACGGTCAATCCGAGCGCGGTCAGCAACCTCGTCTGGACGGATGCCAAAGGTACCTTCTATTTCAACAATAATCTCTGGTACCGCGTAGAAGGCGGCTTGCGTTTCCAGTGGAACAGCAGGACGACCATCACCACCTGGTCAGGCTGGCAAGCAAAGGGTTTCGATGCTCAGGGTTACAACACCAACCCGCTTATCCTGGGTCCATGGGGTGGAGGTCCAAATGCGTATTTACTGCAAGCCACCTCAGCGGCGATTAGCCATGCACGTATTGTCACTGAGGCCTTGCGCGGCATGGGGACGCGTGATTCTTTCGGTACAACTACTCCGCAAGGAGGCACGTATGACATCGGTGCGGCGGAGTGGCGCTAACCTCAGCGAACCATCGATTGGATCATCAAAAATAGTTTTACCAAGTGCCCCTGGAGTCACGCCATTGACTCCAGGAGTTTTGTTGACAAGTGGCGATTGTACGGAACGAGCCATCCGAACCATGATCACATGGAAGCTTATAATCACATCACCAAACACTATCAGCAATCAGGAGAAAAGAAAATGAACTACGAATTCGACATCCAAGACTATCTTTTTGATCTGCGTGGGTATATTCTTCTCAAGAACGCTGTATCACCCGATCTGGTGGAGAGGCTAAACAAAGCAATCGACCCTTTTCTCGATCTTGCATACTTAGAGTGGCGGGGGAACGTCCAGCGTTTCGATAACAATGCAAATGCCGGGATGGAACTGCAGAATATCGTTGAGGGTGGCGAGCCATTCGAGGAGTTGATCGACCATCTCGCCTGGCACGATCGCTTGTTGAGATATTGCGGTGAAAAGAGCAGCTATGTGGAAGGTTTGTTTATCGACGAATGCTTTGCATCCATTCGCCGGACCGGAGGTTTCTTCCCCGTGCATTCTGGAAACCAGGATGGCGTCGTGCGCAATCAATACCGTTTCGTCAACAATCAGTTCCGCTGTGGTCAGGTGAATATACTGCTCGCGCTGACAGATATCGGTCCCGGCGATGGCGGCACCATGATCATCCCTGGCAGCCACAAGTCAAACTTTGCCCATCCTGATCTGCTGAAAGGCTGGGAGGAACGCGGGCAAATGGATACGATGGAGGGAGCAGTCGAAGTGTCATTGCACGCGGGCGATGCCTTGATGTTCGTGGATGCGCTGGCGCATGGAGCTTCCTCCCGCACCAATCCTGGCGAGAGGCGAGTAGTCGTCTATCGCTATGGGCCGACCTGGGGCAATACTCGTTACGGATACACTTACTCTCAGGAACTGCTCAACCGATTAACCCCGGAGCGCCGCAAAATCTTGCAGCCCATCCTGCCGCGCTCGCGAGCGTAGAAGAATAGCATATCCCACCCGGACCTCAATCTGGTTTGTGATTGGATTGCTTCAAAGCGAGGTGTCGAATTGATTTTAGATGGCAGTGTGAGTTAAGCTGTTGTTTCAAGCACGAGTTTGCTTATCCAAGCTAAGGATGTTGTGTTCAATCAACCAGCTTACGGACTCTTGAACCGCTTGCAGTGAACTGTAGCGAGGCCGGTAATTCAAGGTTCGTTCGGCTTTGGCAATACTGCAACATGGGCTGTGAGCGATGTGATCCCATGTGGCGTTGGCATCGGTCTCTGGGACGGTGGTCCTCCATTCCTCCCATGACAAAAATCGCAGATTGGCTGGTTGGCCGAACCAGGCAGCCATCGCTTCGGCATACCCGCGCAGAGTCAGCGCTGCTGGCGAAACAACATGGAAGCTTTCTCCGATAGCGAGGCTGCGGTGCGTGATGGCTTGCATAAAGGCTTGAGCCACATCGTCGGCATGGACGTGATGGACGGTTTCCATACCAAGATTGGGAAGTGGCAGGGTTTCACCGCGTGCGAGTGAGGCGAACACTTGCGGGTTGAAGTTTCCCGCGGGGTTGAGGGGTGCCCATCCTGGGCCGACGATATGCCCGGGATGTAAGACGGTTGCCGGAAAACCCTGTCGCCTGGCCATATCGAGCAAATAGGCCTCAATGGCCGCCTTTTGAATTCCGTAGTCGCCGAAGGGACGGCGCGGCTGCTCTTCAGTCAAGGGTGCCTGTACGGTCGGCCCATGCACCCAAATGGTGCCGCAATGCAGAAAATGTTGCACCTCTCCGCTGAGCCCCTCGACGAGCTGACGGGTACTGGCTTCGGTGAAACAGATCATGTCAATGAGGACGTCCGGTTTCAACTCGCGCACGCGCCGACCAAATGTCCCTGCTTGTTCCTCGACGTAGCGGTCCGCGATCACTTGCCGCACCCCTTTCCAGACACTATGAGGTTGATAAGGTTCCCGTTGCCCACGGGTGATATTGATAACCTTATGCCCAGCTTCCACCAAGCGCGGCACAAGATAGGTACCCACATGTCCTGAACCACCAATGATGACAACGCGCATGTTTCCTCTCCAGTTCTTTTTCTATGATAACCACTGATGAAATGTTCGACTTCAGGCTGCTGACTAAATAGCGTTCGCCTGAAAAGAGTCCCGTAAGGATGATTGCTGTAGTTTACTCCAAGATCCCTTTGTAGTTCAAATAAGGCTTGTAACGCTTTGCGCGCACATAGATGAGACGGAGACTAGTGAAGTAATTCGTGCACGTGTGCAAACTGCACGCGATATACAAAACAAACGTTTCTCAAAGAAAGAATCAGTCGACATTGTTTGTAACGCCGATATGCGCGTCGGGGAGATACGAAAATTCTGCAAGCTGCAGGATGAAG
>JBGPNQ010000023.1:0-27821 GCA_041487615.1 Anaerolineae bacterium | reverse complement strand
TGATTCTGTCCTATTCATTGTGTTGAATGGAATATGGGAGCATGGTTCATGCTCTTGAAGAAATTCACCGCCTGTTGAAACCGACTGGGGCGCTAATCGACATCCACCCTGTGGCCAAGTCTTCGCCCATCGAGATACACCAGGGCGGAAAAATCGATCTGGCAGGCTATTTGTCGGTTCGTCAATGGTGCTTCGACTATCAGCAGGCGGACAATGCACTGACCGAAATAACGCAGCGCGGCCTGTTTGCCATCGAGCGTGAAAGCGTGTTTGATTCGTTGACCCATTACGACTCTGTGGAAGAGATGCGCACAGCTTTGAAGGAAGCCATCGATAAATTCGCCAGAAATGCTCAGTCGGTGGATGAATCAGCGCCACACGCCGAGGCGCTGGTTGCACGGGCTGATGAACTGATGAAGGCGGCAGTCAGCGAGGCCGAGTTAATCATACGCGAGCCGACACACATCAGTCGCTTGAGACCGATGAAGGGGTGATTCAAGGTGAGCTGGCTGGATATGCCGATTTACGCCGCGAAGGTCCGCCGTATTATTACAAGGTGGCATATGAGGAAGCGGAGAGGACATTGTTGGGTTTGGAGAATTTAGGATAAGATAAGAACAGGTACATCCCTCAGAAAATTATTTATGACCGAACTCACTGAAAAATCCAAACGCCGCACAGGCCTGCTGATTTGGTTGATCGTCTCGCAATTGTTGGCGGCGGTCTCGGCAATCTTCGCGTTCTACATAGGGATAGGCTACGGCATGGCCGATCAAGGTTTAGGGTATTCGAAGTCCGTGGAAATCCTGATTGCGATCTTTATCCTTTACCCAATCTTCCCACTGATCATGTCCATCGGCGCGTGGATGGCGTTCGTGCGCCGCAGGAATATGCTGGCAGCAATCCTTTCAGGGCTGTACCTTTTGTTCGTGCCTGTTATCTTGTTTGTCTGGTTTACCCAGCCCATGTAACATTGCCATGACCACTTCATAGAGTCCCTTTCACTTGTGCCTGTAATGCTGTTTATCTTGGGGGGTATGGTGCATTCATTGCAAAGGAATATGCCGAGGAAGCAAAGAAACTCGCCACGTGCGACGGTCCGCCATATTATTACAAGGTGGCGTATGAGGAAGCGCAGAGGCTGTTGGAACAGTTTAGGATAAGATAAGAGCATGTACATCTATGACAGAACTCACTGAAAGATCCCAACGCCGCACAGGTCTGCGAATCTGGCTGATAGTCACCCAATTATTGGCGTTTGCCTCAATACTGCTCTCGTTCCCTCTGATAGTAGTCTACGGTATGGCTGATCAAGGTCAAGGGGTTCCGCCTCAGTTCTACCTCGCATTCTTCTACCCAATCTTCCCGCTGACCATGTCCATCGGGGCGTGGATGGCATTCGTGCGCCGCAAAAATATGCTAGCAGCGATCCTTTCAGGACTATCCCTCTCACTCATACCTGTTATGGTGTTTATCTGGACAAACCTTTAGGCTCTGCCGAAAAATAACTTTTCGGATTCGTAGTATGCTGGTGAAACAGGTCGGACACGACCAAGTTTACCGTAGAACCGCCAGCCATGAGAACAACAAAGAAGAAACCAATCCATCAATGCCAATGTCGTGCTTGTAAGGATGCGCCCAGGAGCGCCGAAGCGAAAGAGCATCAAGCCATCAATCAAGTCATGAGCCTGTTGCATGAAAAAGGACGGCGTCAGTTTGTTGGTTTGCTGGCGCTGCAATGGGGACGGGGCGGATTGGAGCAGTTGCATGTGATTACAGGATTGAGCCATCCAACCATACGACGTGGTCGAGCAGAGGTGCAACGGAAAGAACGGCAGGCGGAACGAAATCGAGTGCGTAAACAAGGTGCTGGACGTCAACGGGTCGAAAAAAACAGCCTGAGATCTTGAAGGCATTGGACGAATTGCTGAAAGATGAAACCGCTGGCGATCCAATCACAGGTCTAAAATGGACCAAGAAAACCTCGCACACGATTAGCCGAGAACTCCAGCGTCGAGGCTATGAAATTGGTGATGATACGGTTCGTCGTCTGCTGAAGAAAGGCAGATATGTTCTGCGGGCAAACCGAAAGCGCTTGAATAAACGGAAAGACCCGAGCCGTGATCGCCAAATGCGCTATCTGGTGCGCAGGCGAAAACAGCACGAAAAAGCTGGTTTTCCTTCTATCTCGGTAGACGCCAAACAGCGCGAACTGATTGGGAACTTTAAAAATCCAGGGCGTGCGTATCGTCGTAAAGCGTTGGATGTTTTGGAAAGCGATTATCCAAGTGACGCTGATGGCGTGGCAATTCCTTATGGAGTTTATGATACAACACACAACGAAGGTTTTGTGGTTGTAGGTATCTCTCACCAAACGCCCGAATTTGCCGTAGCTTGTATTCGTCGTTGGTGGCTTCGGATCGGGAAGAGGAAGTTTCCCAAGAAAAAGCATCTTCTCATTCAAGCCGATTGTGGCGGAGCGAACGGCAACCGTCTCTGGACTTGGAAATATGAATTGCAAAAATTTGCTGATGAGTATAGACTGACCATCACCGTGACACACCTACTGACCAGTGCTTCCAAGTGGAATCTGATTGAGCACAGGCTATTTTGCCACATCGAAGCCAATTGGGCTGGGATCCCCTTGGTTAATTACGAAACAGTCATCAAATTCATTCGTACCACAAAAACAGAAACTGGCTTACGCTGTCGTGCTTATTTGGATCGAAAACAGTATGAAACTGGCAACCACATTTCCCACGAGCAAAAAACATTTGTCAATCTCAAACCGCATCGTGTTTTGCCCCGTTGGAATTACACCATCATCCCGCACAAGCTGTTCCGCAAAACCGAAAAGTAATTTTTCGGTCATGACTTAGCCTAAGCCGCGCTGAAACTCGCCACATGCGACAGTCCGCTGTATTATTACAAGGTGGCATACGATGAAGCCGTTGCCATGTTAGAACGTCTGAAAGTTTGAAGTGAACATCGTTGGTCGAGTAGCGAGCGAGCGTTGCGAGCGTATCGAGACCACCAATAGAAAGCAAGTTTGAAATTTCATGATGTGGTTTCGATACGGACTTCGCTATCGCTCAGCCCTACTCAACCACCATTGGAAACTTTATTTTTTCCTTCGCGCTCTTCGCGTACTTCGCAGTAAATAAATTTCTCCGTGTCTCTGTGTCTCCGTGGCAAATTATGCTAGACTCCACGCATGGAAACACTTTCCTCCTCGATTGACTCATCCTCCCCCGACTTCAAACAAAACTCTGAACATCACAAAAGACTCGCGAATGAACTCAAAGAACGCCTCGCGCGCGTCCGTGAAGGCGGCGGCGAAAAATATCGCAGGCGACAGGAAGAGCAGGGCAAACTCTTCGTCCGTGAACGCATCGAACGTCTGCTCGACCCCAATTCTCCATTCCTCGAATTCTCCGCCCTCGCCGCCTGGGATATGTACGAAGATAGAAGAAGCAACGACGAGTCTCAAGCGGCCCCTTCCGCAGGCATCGTCACTGGCATCGGACGCGTCTCGGACCGGGAAGTGCTGATCGTCGCCAACGATGCCACCGTTAAAGGCGGATCGTACTTCCCAATGACGGTCAAGAAACATCTGCGCGCCCAGCAGATCGCCGAGGAGAATCATCTGCCCTGCCTGTATCTCGTCGATTCGGGCGGGGCGTTTTTGCCCCTGCAGGATGAAGTGTTTCCCGACGCTACGCATTTCGGTCGCATCTTCTACAATCAAGCAAGAATGTCCGCGAAGCGGATTCCGCAGATCGCGGCGGTGATGGGCAGTTGCACGGCGGGCGGCGCGTACGTCCCTGCGATGAGCGACGAAGCCATCATCGTTAAAGGCACGGGTACCATCTTCCTCGGCGGACCTCCGCTCGTCAAAGCCGCGACGGGCGAAGATGTCACTGCGGAGGAACTTGGTGGCGCGGATGTCCACACGCGACTCAGCGGTGTTGCGGATCATTTTGCGGAGGATGATGATCATGCGATTGAGTTGTTGCGTGGAATCGTTGAGACTTTAACGAAAGAAGAAAGAGGAAAGACATGGCTCTTTCGTCTTTCCTCTTTCCCGCCCGAAGAGCCTCTCTATCCGGCCGAAGCGATCTACGGAATTCTGCCAAGCACCTTCCGAGCATCCTACGATGTTCATGAAATCATTGCCCGATTAGTGGATGGTAGCAAATTCCGCGAGTTCAAAGCCCGCTACGGGACGACTTTGGTCTGTGGGTTCGCGCGCATTCACGGATACCCCGTGGGAATCATCGCCAACAACGGAGTCCTCTTCAGCGAATCTGCGCTCAAGGCGACTCACTTCATCGAGCTCTGTGACCAGCGCGGCATCCCGCTTGTTTTCCTGCAAAACATCACCGGCTTCATGGTGGGACGGGACGCAGAAGTGGGTGGCATCGCCAAGGACGGCGCGAAGATGGTCCATGCGGTGGCAACCACCCGCGTCCCCAAACTGACCGTGGTCATCGGCGGCTCGTTCGGCGCAGGCAATTATGCGATGTCCGGACGCGCCTACGGCTCGCGCTTCCTGTGGATGTGGCCCAACGCCCGCATCTCTGTCATGGGCGGCGAACAAGCTGCAAACGTGTTGCTCACCATCAAACAGGATCAACTTGCGCGCGAAGGCAAACCTGCCATGTCGAAGGAAGAGGCGGATGAGTTCAAGCGTCCCATTTTGGAAAAATATGAAAACGAAGGCAATCCCTATCATTCCACGGCAAGATTGTGGGACGATGGTGTGATCGACCCGGTGGATACAAGGCAAGTGCTGGGTCTGGCGTTGTCGGTTGTATTGAATTCACAGGTGGATGAAAATGGTTTTGGAGTGTTCAGGATGTAGAAAGAGGAAAGACGAAAGAGGGTTGCGCGACTATGAACTATGTTGAATGGCTCACTACGGTTCCGTCTGAAGTCACAAATGATCCGATTTGGAAACTTGAAGTTTACCGGCTGGCTTTATTTGCTGATGACATTGGCTGGAAGGATGTGCTCGCTTTGTCGAAGAATAAATTGATGTGGGCTGTTGCTGATCAACTCCATCGGTCACTGGGTTCCATCAGTGCAAATTTAACAGAAGGATATTCTCATAGCAAAGGTCTTGACCGTGCGCGTTTCATCGAATTCTCCCTTGGCTCTGCCCGTGAAAGCCGCGATTGGTATTACAAATCACGTCATGTTTTACCTGCCGAAGTTATCAAGCATCGCTTGGGACTGGTAACCAAAATCATCAGTATGCTGGCTCCAATGATTCCCCATCAAAGGAAACATGCCATACGAGAAGAACAAGCCGAATACAACACATCACCATCATCTACCTTTTCGCTCGAATCACCAATACCAATGCCGTAACACATCTTTCCTCTTTCATCTTTCTTGGCAACCCACTTTCCACTTTCTACTCACTACAAGCCTCATGAAAATCAATCCTCTCCTCATCGCAACAATCTTCATCGTCACCGCCTGCAAATCCCAGCCTGCCATTCCAACGGCGACGGCTACACTTGTACCAACCCAGACTCTGTTACCTGCCGCGACAGCTACACCGGCTCCGACAGCTACGCCGTCTCCAACATCAACTCCCAGTGACGTATTCGGTGCGATCCCGTTGAACAGTGTACAGGCATTCAGCATTGAACCCGTTGCGCAGGCGATCTTCGAACAGGCCTTGCAGGGATACATCGCCGCAGGCACAATTCAGGAATACCGCGTGGACCGTATCGCCGTCTTCCCTTCAGGCAATGGGAACTTGATCGCCGAGATCATGTATAGTCTTCGCACCAACAATGATCCGTGGCCGGATGATTTTGGCACCCAAAGCGCAGATGGCTGGATCACAGGCAAATGCAGTCGCTTCGATCTCATTGCCACAGAGACCGAACAACAGCTAAAAAATAAACGTTTGTGCAGTTAAAATACAGGTGACAGTCACTTTGGATCGTTTGACCCGAGCCGAATATGAATAAGTGACTGTCACCTTAATTGGGAGTGATCATGACCTTCGAACAGTCCTCAGGCAGCCCGCATCATTTTCTCAGGCAACTCGTCGGCGGCTGGACGGGTATATCCAAACTCTGGCTCGAGCCGGACAAACTTGCTGACGAATCCCCTGTTCTGGGAACCATTACCCTGGTCCTGGAAGGACGCTTCGCCATTTACCTCTATCAAGGTTCGATCGAAGGCGAACCGCAGCACGGCATGTTCACGTTTGGCTACAACACATTGACCGACCAGTACGAAGCTTCATGGGTGGACAGCTTTCACAATAATACAGCCATCATGTTTTGCGTGGGTACACCGACTGAAAACGGATTCTCTGTTCTGGGCAGTTACCCCGATCCCACGGGCGGACCCGACTGGGGCTGGCGCACAGAAGTGGAGCTGCTTGATAAAGACCATCTTGTTATCACCGCCTACAACGTTCATCCTGAATACGGCGAAGCCAAGGCAACGGAAGCGAAATTGACTCGCGTAAAAAAATAGGGAACAGCTTTTATGGCAACTTCAAATTACGAATACTACGGCTTGATGGCTGAATTCTGGGATCTGTTTCGTGGCGACACATCCACATGGAACGACCGCTTCTTTTATCTGGATGTGGTCAGCGAACATGGTCAGCCTGTGCTTGATGTCGGCTGCGGGACAGGACGCATCCTGTTGGATTTCATGCAGCAGGGCTTTGACATTGATGGCATCGACAACTCACCCGACATGTTGGCACTTTGCAGACAGAAAGCCGAAAATCTGAATTTGAAACCGACTATCTATCAGCAAGAAATGGACAAACTTTCCCTATCGCGCAAATATCAAACCATTCTTGTCCCATCGAGTTCATTTCAACTCTTGTTGGATCCCGGGCTTCCGCCCACGGTCATGAAGAGCTTTTACGAGTATCTGATACCGGGTGGAGTATTGGTCATGCCATTCATGACACTCTGGTCACCGGGTAAACCACTGGAAGACGAGCATACTCGTGAAGCGATACGCGCAGAAGACGGCGCAACTGTCCGCCGTTGGCAATACTCCCGCTTCGACCCTGCAACTGATTTCGAACACACCGTTGATCGTTATGAGATCATCAGGGATGGACAGGTAATTGCATCCGAGGAACATCATCAGTCGCCGGCCACACGATCATACACACAAGAGCAGGCGATCAGCTTATATCAGGAGGCTGGATTCAATGACATTCAAATCTTTAGCGAATTCACGTTCGATCCGGTCAAACCTGAGGACACCGTCTTCTCGCTCATAGGAAGCAAACCGTGAACATCCTCATCCTCGGCGGCACCAGGTTTCTGGGACGTCATCTCGTGGATGCTGCACTCGCCCACGGACATGAAGTCACTCTATTTAATCGCGGCAAATCAAACCCGGACCTTTTCCGAGGACTTGAAACCATCCTCGGCGACCGTGAGCATGACATCGAAAAGCTATCGGGTCGCGAATGGGACGTGGTCATTGACGTCGCAGGGTATGTGCCTCGCATCGTCCATCTCTCCGCTCAGGGACTGGAAGGAGGCGTGAAGCAATATGTCTTCATCTCATCCATCTCCGCATATGCGGCTTTTCAAAAAGTCGGCATCGATGAGTCCGATGCCGTTGGAAAACTGGAGGATGAATCGGTCGAAGAGATCACCGGTGAGACGTATGGTCCGCTCAAGGCTTTGTGCGAAAAAACGGTGCAGAATATCTTCGGTGCCGGGCGTGCCCTCATCATTCGCCCGGGACTCATTGTAGGACCACATGACCCAACGGACCGCTTCACCTATTGGCCAGCACGCGTCAAACGCGGCGGCGATCTGATCACACCAGATAGACCCGATGCACCGGTTCAAATTATTGATGTGCATGACCTGTCTGAATTCATTATCAAATTGATTGAAGAAGGCACATCAGGAATTTACAACGCGACCGGGCCCGATTATCAGTTGTCGCTAGGAGAAATGCTCGATGCCTGCAAAAGAGTGAGCGGAAGTACCCCCTCATTCCATTGGGCGAGTGTGGATTTTTTGAAGGAGCATGAGGTTGCGCCGTGGAGCGATATGCCTGTCTGGATTCCAGATACCGAAGAAGGCGCAGGCTTCTCGCGCGTGGATATTTCCAAAGCGATCCACGCGGGACTCAAATTCCGCCCTCTCGAGGAGACGATTCGCGATACGATTGCGTGGGCTGAGACGCGCCCCGCGGATCACGAGTGGCGCGCAGGCTTGAACCCCGATAAGGAAAGAAACTTGCTTACACTGCTCAAACGAAATGATGAATAATTTCTGCATCTGGTAAAGATCATCAGTATGGCGAAGGAGTAGTGACCATGCATATCAAAGAACCTCGTACACAACTTGACCACATGCTGCGCGAAACGCGTATCCATTTGATTAGCTTCAGTCAGATGGCTGATACCAAGGCCAATATTCTGCTCAGTATTTCATCGGTGTTGCTGTCTATTTCGCTGACCCGCGTTTCTGACCCACATTTCACCGGAGCCCTGATCGCATTGGTTGGGTTTCTACTGATCACAATCTTTCTGGCTCTCATGACCGTAATTCCCAGGGTGCTGGGCTTTGGGCGCAAAAAATATTCAGTGCATGATCCCACCTACAGCCCGTTATATTTTGGCAACTACGTGGATATCCCCTATGAAGAATATGCTAAAGACCTTGAAGAGATCATGAATGATTCGGATCGTACGTATGAAGTGATGGTAAAGGAGATTTATTATTCGGGGGTCTATCTGGTGAAGAACAAATACAGGTACATCCGCCTGGGTTACATGTTTTTCTTCACAGGCTTGATCGTCAGCACACTGATCTTTTTCGTTGAGAATTTCCTATAACATGTTCAACAAGATTCTGATCGCCAACCGCGGCGAGATTGCCATCCGCATCATGCGCGCCTGCAAAGAGCTGGGCATCAAAACCGTTGCCGTGTATTCGGACGCGGATAAGAACGCGCTGCACGTTCAATATGCGGATGAGACGATTCACATCGGCGCGGCGTCACCTAAAGAATCTTATTTGAATGTGGATGTCCTGGTCCGCGCCGCGCTCTCCTCAAAAGCAGACGCGGTTCATCCGGGCTATGGCTTCCTCTCAGAGAACGCCTCTTTCGCCGCCGCGGTCGATTCCGCCAGCTTGACCTTCATCGGCCCCTCCGCGGATTCGATCCGCGCCATGGGCGATAAAGCCCAATCCAAACTTCGCGTGAAGGATGCGGGGGTGCCGACGGTGCCAGGGGCGGAAGGGTTAGGGGACGAAAGTGCTTTTGAAGAAGCTGCAAAGGAAATTGGCTATCCCGTTCTCGTCAAAGCCGCGGCCGGCGGAGGCGGCAAAGGGATGCGGATTGTGAATCACGAAAAGGAATTGGGCGAAGCGATTGAATCCGCGCGGCGTGAAGCGCTCAATGCCTTTGGCGATGAGCAACTCTTGATCGAGAAATACATCCCCAATGCACATCATATCGAGTTTCAGGTCTTTGGCGATAAACATGGAAACCTCGTCCATCTCTTTGAACGTGAATGTTCTGTGCAAAGACGTTATCAAAAGATCATCGAAGAGACTCCTTCGCCATTGTTGACTCCTACGTTGCGTGAAGAGATGGGGCAGGCTGCGGTCTCGGCAGCTAAAGCCGTCCACTACTACAGCGCCGGAACAATTGAATTCATCGTTGATCCTGATACTTCTACTTTCTACTTTCTTGAAATGAACACTCGCCTCCAGGTCGAGCATCCCATTACTGAGCTTGTCACCGGAGTGGATCTCGTCCATTGGCAGATCCGTGCTGCGGCTGGAGAGCGACTCATGTTCCCACAATCCCACTTCACCCAACGCGGACACGCCATCGAGTGCCGCGTCTACGCCGAAGATCCCGCCAGCGGATTCTTACCGAGCACCGGCAAACTCCTGCAATACACCGAACCGCGCGGACCTGGCATCCGCGTGGATTCGGGTTTCGCCGCGGGCAGTGAAGTGACTCACTTCTATGATCCCCTGCTGGCCAAGCTGATCGTCCATGCCGAGGATCGCGCCTCTGCCATTCAACGGATGCAAGCCGCGTTAAAAGAGTTTGTGGTTCACGGCGTTGTTACAAACATCGACTTTTTACAAGCAGTGTTGTCTCACCCCGATTTCGCAAATGGACAGGTCACAACGCGCTGGGTGGAAACAAAATTTGATTGGCATCCCCCTTTAGGGCCGAGCTTTGAATCGTTAGTTGCCGCGTCATTAGCTGATTTGACAATCACCAATCGTCAATCGAAAATCGAAAATGAACAGGATCCTTATAGCCCGTGGAAAGTAGCGAGTGGATTTAGGAATTAAGTGTAATCCGGTGGTCGAGTGGCGATGATCGCGCGCCGTATCGAGACCACACGATAAAAGAAATATCCTTGTTAGTGGTGGTCTCGACTGCTTGTGTCTCGACCACGGGAAAATCTATGAAACTTGATTTTGACTCCAACTCCCAATCCTTCCCCGTTGACCTGACTCCTAACGGACCGGGCAAATCCTATCGCGCCACGATTGGGGAAAGGATTGTTGATGTTGAAATCCTGCAGGCAAAAGATGGGAAATTGGATTTGCTCATCGACGGCAGGCGCGTCGTGGCTTATGTCTCGTCTGATAACGCCAAACGCTGGGTGACGGTGAATGGTCAAACCGTTTTGCTGACCAAATCGTCGGCAGTAAAGCGGAGAGGCACGGAACATGATCACGCCTCAGAATTGGCCGCGCCCATGCCGGGCCTGGTAAGAGCCGTCAACGTCGGCGAAGGAGACATCGTGACCAAAGGTCAGACGTTATTATTGCTCGAAGCGATGAAGATGGAAATCCGGGTGCAGGCACCGCGCGATGGAAAGGTGTTGAAATTATTCGTAATGCAGGGACAAACCGTGGAGCGCGAGCAGGTGTTAATAGAGATCGAAGAGAACTGACCACAATCCCCGAATGGGATAAATAAAGAGACGCATTGTCCCGATGTCCTTCGGGAGAGTCACAGAGTTTATTAATTGCTCCTCACTGTGGCGTTGTGGCAATTTATATTAAGGAGAACACTATGGCTGAGATCGAATTGCATGAGGTTCCACTTTTCAGTGAAATGGAGGAGCAGGAGGTGGCCGGCATCCGTTCCATTATGCAGGTGATAAAGTTCAACCCCGGCCAGATCATCATACGCGAAGGGGATACCGGTGACCTGTTTTATGTCATCACAGAAGGTCAGGCAGAGATCATCATCCGCGATGCAAACGGCTCGGATGTGATTCTCCATGAAGCAGGGCCTGGCGATTTCTTTGGGGAGCTCTCGATGCTCACGAACGAGCCGCGTACCGCCCGCGTCCGCGCCGTGGACCATTTGACAACGCTGGTTTTGGAACGCGATGAGTTCTTCAACTTTCTTCGCGCACATACAAATGCCGCGATCGGCGTCATGGTGGAATTGGGTGGGCGCCTGCATGCAAATGACATGCTCCTGCGACGTATGGCAAGTCGAAATGTCAACGAAATGGAAGAGGAGCAGATGACCCTGGGTCAGCGCGTGGCTGACAGGGTGGCGGATATCATCGGTTCATGGCCCTTTATCATTACACAGACCTGTATTCTGACGATTTGGATCATCCTCAATGTGATCGGCTGGATCAATCACTGGGATCCGTATCCTTTCATTTTGCTGAACCTGATGCTCTCCTTCCAGGCTGCCTATTCCGGGCCGGTCATCATGATGAGTCAAAACCGGCAGGCCGCCAAGGATCGCATCGCGGCGGAGATCGATCATCAGGTTAACACCAAGGCTGAATTGGAGATCAATAACATGATACGGCGCCTCGACGAACTGGAGACCAGCGTCGAGGATCATCATTCCGAGCTAAAAACGCTGCTCGGGCTGCAAAAGAAAAAGAGAAGATCAACGTCAAAGATAAAACGAAATACAGTGAAATAATCAAAGCAACTCGGTGGTTGAGTAATACCGCATGCTCTTCTTCGCGGGATGTATCGAAACCACAGGTAAGCGAAATAATTCACATTACGAAGGCGCTACCGATAATTGGTGGTTTCGATACGAGCGGAAGATCGTCGCTCTACTCAACCACCGATGTAAGGATGTTAGAGGAGTTATCATGCCCGGAAAATATTTTAATGAACTCGAAGTTGGTATGAAATTCAAGCACGCACTGGGACGTACCGTCACCGAGATGGATAATGTCCTCTTCTCCGCACTGACGATGAACACGCAGCCGTTACATGTCAACGAGGATTACGCCTCGAAGACGGAGTTCGGTCAGCGGCTGGTCAATGGACTCTACACGCTCGGACTCGTCGTTGGCTTGACGGTCTCCGAACTCACCGAAGGCACGATCATCGCCAACCTCGGATATGACAAGGTCGTTCATCCAAATCCTGTCTTTCACGGCGACACGATCTATGCCGAAAGCGAAATCATCGAGAAACGTGAGTCAAAGTCACGGCCGGAGGTGGGAATTGTCAAAATCAAATGCTTGGGCAGGAAACCAGACGGTACAATTGTGGTCGAGTTCGAGAGAACAGCCATGTTTTTAAAGAAAGGATGAATGATGAAGGCTGAATAATGAATTGCCTGCAAGTATTCATCCTTCACACCTGCACTTGCGCCAGGTGCAAGTGTCATTCCGCATTCATCATTCTGCTTACGGAGATTATATGCATTCCCGACGCGCATTGTTATACATGCCCGGCGATGACCGCCGCAAGATCGAAAAATCCACGGCACTTGGCGTGGACTGTATCTGCATGGATATGGAGGACGGTGTGGCAATGAGTCGCAAAGTCGAAGCGCGGGCTGTCATTGCGCAGGCGATGAAGGAACTGGACTTCGGCAAGTCCGAGCGGTGCATTCGTATCAACAGCATTGGATCAGAGTTAGAGTCCTATGATCTCGTCGCCGCGCTGGCAGCAGAGCCGGATACGATTGTCGTGCCAAAGATTGAATCTGTGGAACAGATAAAGTGGGTCAGCGATCGCATGGAGACATATGAATTATCGAGCAAAAAAAATATCGGCAGCGTCCGTTTGCTGGCTGGTGTCGAAACCGCAAAGGGGATTTTGAATCTAAAGGAACTTGCCGCAGCGGATAAGCGCCTCGAAGCGATCATCTTCGGCGCGGAGGATTATGCCGCGTCGATCGGGGCGAAACGCACAAAGGAAGCGACCGAAGTGCTATACGCGCGTCAGGCGGTGGTCACTGCCTGCGCGGCCAACGATTTACAGGCGATTGACATGGTCTACATTGACTTCCGCGATATCGAAGGTCTCCGCCTCGAAGCGGAGCAGGGAGCAGGATTCGGCTTCAGCGGGAAACAGATCATTCACCCGAACCAGGTGTCGGCTGTGCAGGAGGCATTCACTCCCTCCGATGAGGCAATTGAATATGCACAAAGAATCGTCGAGACGTTTGAATCCAGCCAGCGTGAGGGCAAAGGCGCCTACGCGCTCGACGGGAAAATGATCGACATGCCGTTGTTGAAGAACGCGCAAAAAGTGCTGGATCGAGCCAGAGCCGCGGGGAAAATCTACCGCTCGTCTCACGCATAACATGCGTAAATAAACTTTTTAGGTGGTTTTGCAGGCTGAAACTCAAATCGCAAGTTTAACTAATTATGCGGCACTCTGTAAAACCATTCGTCACGGATTTGCATGAACGAAAATCCCTGGCAACTACGAAAGAGGAATCTTGCTCCCCATTTTCTTTGGCTTTCTCTCTGCCCTCTCGTGGGGTGCAGGCGACTTCGCTGGCGGACTTGCCAGCCGCAAGCTGGGTGCGTATCGCGCGGTCCTATACGCCGATTTTTTTGGTCTGATCCTGATCGCCATTGTGTTGGGCTTTCATCGAGAATCGATCCCGCCTGCAGTTGTATTGATCAACTCGGTCATCGGAGGTGTGCTTGGCTCGGTGGGTTTGTTGGTCTTGTATTACAGCCTGATCAAGGGACAGATGAGCATCGCCGCACCCGTTTCGGCACTATTTGCGGCTGTGCTGCCGGTCATTGTGGGAGGTATCACCGAAGGCCTGCCAAAGTTGCTTCAACTTATTGGGTTTGGGATCGCTCTGATGGCGGTCTGGCTGATCTCACGTGGAAATGAGACGGAGCGCTTCCGCCTCAGCCAACTTGCAGATTTGCGCCTGCCGATTCTCGCCGGGGTTGGATTTGGCTGTTACTTCATATTCATTCACTATGCCACGCAGGAGACAGACAGCATCCTTTGGCCGATGGTCACTTCACGCGTCGCCGGAACGCTGCTATTGTTGCTCGTTGTGCTTGCAAGGCGCGAGCCGCTTGCCGTACCCAGTGAGGCGTGGAAGGTTGTCCTCTTCAATGCAACACTTGACCTGGCAGGCAACTTCTTTTACATTCTGGCCAGCCGCATCGGACGACTCGACGTGGCTGCCATATTAAGCTCGTTATATCCCGGGGCGACGGTGCTGCTGGCCTGGTTCCTGCTGAAGGAACGCATTTCGTCCAGGCAATGGCTGGGGATCGCTGCCGCGCTGATCGCCATCATTCTTTTTACGTTGTAACTGCACACTCGTCTGGAAATCGGGTTTATCATGTTGTCTCATGAACATCGAAATACGTCCTGCTCAAACAAAACGTGAACGAAATATCTTTCTCACCTTCCCATGGGTGATTTACAGGAACGATCCCATCTGGGTGCCGCCGCTTCTCTCCGAACGCAAAAAAGTGATCGACCCAAAGCAGGGTTTGTTCTTCAAGGATGGGAGCGCCGAGTTGTTCCTCGCCTGGAAGGACGGCAAACCCGCAGGCACGCTTTGTCTGGCCGAAGACTGCAACAACACGCGCAGCAAAGGCTTCGCCGAATGCATGTTTGGATTCGTGGAATGTATTGAGGAGTTCGATGTCTTCAAGGCCATGTTCGATCATGCCGAAACATGGGCGCGTTCGCGAAACATGAGATCGCTCTACGGGCCGTTCAACCTGGACCGTGAAGATTCACGCGGACTTCTCATCGAAGGACGTGACCGTCCACCCGCGATCCTGTGCGGACACCAGCCGGAATATTACCGGACCTTCTTTGACTGGTATGGCTTCGAGAAAAATGGAGAGGATGGTCTCGCCTATGCAATTGACCTTGACTTGAACAATCCAAAGATCCAGAGAATAGCGCGTCTTGCAGAAAGAGTGCGAGCCAGGAATCCAAACTTCAAGGTGAGGGGGGCGAACATCAAGGATATGGACAATGAAATAGACCGGATTGTCTTTTTGCAAAATGAAGGCTTGAAGCATTTCGCGGATTATCTTCCGTACACACGCAGGGACATTGAGTCGATGATCCTGCCGCTGATCGACCTCGTCGATATGGAACTGGTCCTCTTTGCCGAAGAGGATGGCAGGCCCGCGGGCTTCTTCCCCGGCCTGCCGAACTTCAACGAAGTACTCATCCACCTCAACGGCTTGCGCTATCCGTGGGATACCTTACGATATCTACGCTACAAAAACGTACAGCCAAAGTGCATCGCGATCAAGAGTGTTGTCCTCCCGCCTGAGTATCGGGATCGAGGCGTGGCGATTTTGTTATTCGATGAAATGGTTAAACGTGCCAGCGCTCGCGGCTATCAGTGGGCAGACTTGTCACTCACAGGTGATGAGAATCAGGATACATGGCCGCTCGCGCATCATATGGGCGCGCAGACTTATAAAAGGTATCGATTCTACAAGAAGGAAGTATTCCCTCTCCTGCTGGGAGAGGGCCAGGGTGAGGGAGAATCACATGGGCAGACTCTCAGGTAAAGTTGCAATCATCACCGGCGGGACGTCAGGCATCGGCAAGGCGACCGCGCTCCTGTTTGCAGAGGAAGGCGCGGATGTGGTCATCACAGGACGCCGCGCGGAATTAGGTCAACGCGTATTGGATGAGATTCAGGTACGGGGCGCGCGCGGCGCATTCATCCAGGCGGATCATTCCAAAGCCGACGATTGTTCCCGCGTTGTCAAACGGACCCTGTCCGAATTCGGACGCGTGGACATCCTGTTCAACAACGCCGGCATCGTCACGCATGGCACTGCCGAAACGACAACCGATGAAGTGTGGAACGAGACACTTGCCATCAATGTGACCGCAGTGTGGCACATGTGCAAACTCGTCCTGCCACATATGAGGCAGCAGGGACATGGCGTCATCGTCAATAACGGCTCGGATTGGTCGGTGGTCGCGGGTACGGACGCGTTCCCGTATGTGGTCAGCAAGGGCGCGATCGGCATGATGACGAAGGCCATGGCGCTCGATTACGCGCGCCAGAATATCCGTGTCAACGCGGTTTGTCCCGGCGATACGCTCGTGGACCGCTGGCTCGAAACCGGATATTTCGAGGGCTCAGACCCGGTGACAATTGAAGAAGCCATCAAGGAGGCGAGCGCCTATCTTCCCATGGGGCGTTTCGGCAAACCTGAGGAAATTGCGAAAGCGGTGTTATTCCTCGCTTCAGATGATTCTTCTTTTATGACAGGACATTTGCTGTTGGTGGACGGAGGCAATACGGCGCAGTGAGGTTTCACAGGAGTGCTATACTTTTATAGTGCACGGACTTTCCACAAGAATAGAGAACATTATGAACAAACTAAGAATTTGCGTGGCTGGTGCAACAGGATGGGCAGGAACAGAACTATCCAAAAGTATCCATGGTTCAGAAGATATGGAATTGGTCGCTGCCATTTCTCGAAGTCATGCCGGGAAAATTCTTGGTGAAGTGCTGGGTGTTGAAGGACTTACTACGCCAATTTTTGGAACTGTGAAAGAGGCGCTGAAATCCAGCTCCGATGTATTTGTGGAATATACAAAACCAAATGTGGCAAAACAGCATGTGTTATCGGCACTGCAGAATGGTGCGCATGTTGTGATCGGAACGTCCGGGCTGAGCAGCGAAGAGTATGATGAGATCGACAAGGTTGCGAGAGAGGTCAATCGTGGAGTTTTGGCAGTGGGGAATTTTGCGCTGACCGTGGTCCTCCTTCAGAAATTTGCCGAGATTGCCGCAAAATATATCCCTCATTGGGAGATCATCGATTACGCTCATGCCGACAAAAAGGATGCACCCAGTGGCACTGCGCGTGAACTGGCAAATCGCCTTTCCAAAATACAGGAATCAAAACTGGACGTGCCATTGGCTGAAATCGATGGACCAATCGAGAGTCGCGGCGCCCGGTTACAAGGGACACAGGTCCACTCGATCCGGTTGCCGGGCTATGTCATTTCCATAGATGCAATTTTTGGGATGCCCGGTCAGAAGTTGATCCTGCGACACGAGTCGGGCTTCAGCGCGGAACCGTATGTGGATGGAGCTCTGTTAGCCATTCGAGAGGTGGGTAAATTGGTCGGCCTTCATCGGGGACTCGATAGTGTAATGAAATTTTAAGCAGGGTTTATCCCATGAAACGAAAACGACTTGATTTGAGCAATAAGAAAATTGTTGGATGGAAAATGACTCCAGCCGGGACACAGGCATTCTTCAAAAGTCTTGGCAAAACAGTCGTAACGTTTTTCGGATATTCTGTTGACTATGAAAACGAAGAAGCCATGCTCGCAATCGCAAAGGATGTGCTGTCCAAATACTCCCCGGAGACAGTGATCATCAATATCGGTGGCACGGCTGGCGGGATAGGTGCTGTCTATCCGCTCGCAAAAGCGAAGGGATTTATGACGGCCGGGATCGTTTCAAGCCTGGCTGCTGAGCATATGGAGTTCATCAGCGGTGAAGTCGATCATGTTTGTTTTGTCTCCGATATGCAGTGGGGTGGAATATTACCCGAGTCAAACGAGCTGTCGCCGACGTCACAAGCAATGATTTTATGCAGCGATGTTTTGATTGCCATTGGCGGCGGGGAAGTGACTCGTGACGAATTGATCGCCGGAAAAGAAGCGGGAAAACCAATTAATTTTTATCCGGCAGAAATCGATCATGAATATTTGATCGAACAGGCTCACAAAGCGAACCTGCCGGCATCCAAATCCTTTTGGGGTGCAGCCCATGAGGTATTTGGGAACGAAGGCAAGTAAGCAAAATTCTCCTGTGGTCCGGAGTCCTCACTAAAAAAGTTTATACTATGCCATGGCAAAAGTGCCACCCTTGCGACAAATCCATTCATAGGAAAACCATCATGTACCCTCATCACAGCCAATCCATACAGAACGTCACCGAATATTTTCAACGCGATCCCGAAGTGCTCGCACTCCTGCTGGGCGGCTCCATCTCACACGGATTTGAAACTCCCTCCTCCGACGTGGATATAATCATCATCGTCTCTGATAATGATTACAAGAGACGACTCGAGACAAACCAGATCCATTTTTTCAATATGGAGTTATGTACCTACCAGGGTGGCTACGTGGACGGAAAATATTCAAGCATAAACTTCATCGAACAGGTGAGGCAAAAAGGAAGTGAACCGGCGCGCTTCGCCTTTGCTGGAAGCCGCATCCTGTTCAGCAAAATAGATGAACTCGCCGCGATACTTCGTCAGGTGACAGAATATCCGTGCGCTGAAAAAGCGGAACGCATCAGGCGCTTCTATGCCCAATTCGAAGCATGGCATTGGTACGCCCAGGAATCGCTGCGGCTCAAGAATCAATATTTGCTCGGGACATCGGTCGGTAAATTTATTTTGTTCAGCGGTCGTCTTATCCTGGCTCATAATGGACTGTTGTATCCCTATCACAAATGGTTCCTGCGTGTGCTCGCAGAGGCGGACGACAAGCCGGCCGGGTTGTTGGAAGGCATCCATCGATTGAATGCCGCGCCGACAAGTGAAAACATCGAATCCCTGTATGGGATCGTGAAAACATTCCAGCCCTGGATCGAAGGTGAGTTCAGCTGGCCCACCCAGTTCATGTTCGATAGCGAATTAAACTGGCTGGAAGGCAAAACGCCCGTGGATGATTTGTAGAAGATGTCGTTACGGCCTGCGGGAAGCAATCTCCACTCAAGCAGTTGATTCTCCTCGCTGAGTGAAGTCCGTTTAACGGGAGATTGCTTCGGACATCGAACGCCCTCGCAAGGACATGTTAAAAAAGCATAACAAACCAGGCGAATCACAGTTAATCTGAGAAAAGGAGACCTGTTATGTTACCTCTTGGCGATGATAATTCCACCCGCAGGACTACTCCTGTCGTTACGTACGCGTTGATCGTTATTAACTTTCTTTTCTTCCTTGTGGAATTGAGCACAGGTGATGCCTTCATCGTGCGCTGGTCAGTCGTACCACAACGTTTACTGGCAAACCCCATGGGCGATTTTATGACCATCTTTACCGCGATGTTCATGCATGGCGGCTGGATGCATATCCTTGGAAATATGCTCTATCTGTGGATCTTCGGTGACAATGTCGAGGATCGACTCGGACCTGCCCTTTACCTGATCTTTTATTTGTTGTGTGGAGTTGCCGCAACCATTGCCCAGGTATTGGTCGATCCCGCATCCAATGTTCCAAACCTGGGCGCATCGGGCGCGATCGCGGGTGTGCTGGGCGCCTACCTACTGATGTTCCCGGGGGGCAGGGTTCGCGTGTTGATGAGTTGGGGGATTATTCCCCTGCCTGCACTTGTCGTCATTGGCTTCTGGGCAGCGCTGCAATTCATCAGTGGTTTCGGCGCGATCGCCACAACTCAACAGACTTCAGGCGGTGGCGTTGCCTACATGGCACACGTTGGCGGCTTTATCGCCGGTTTGATCCTGGCTGTTATCATGGGCGGGACTCGCCACGAACCACGTTGGCGCGCCTACTAAATTATTCCTTTTCCCTGCTGATTTTCATCCAGGCCTTCTTCATATTGTGCGCATCCTCCTCCATGATCGGGCTCTCGCACAGGATGCGACCGCCACAGCCAAATTCGTTCAATGCACCAAAAAGAAGATTGAGCTTCAAATCCGATTCCTTCAAAGGCAGATGATTCCTTTCCCCTTTCGGACCATATTCGATCCCCGAAAGATGGATGTGGAGACTCTTCAACGCTTCCTTCCCCAGCGACGATTGATACGCTTCGAGGAGGCGGGTCCACTCTTTGGCGGTATTCATCGTCCCATCGCCGGGACGCGCGTGCAGGTGGGCAAAATCGAGACAGGGCAAGACTCCCTTGATGGCTTTGCTCATCTCGAGCGTATCTTCGAATGATCCGAGCATGGCGGACTTTCCCATCGTCTCCGGTCGGAGCGTGACCGGGTTTTTCGCCTTGCGCAGTTCATCCACGCATCCCTTCAAACGCGGGATGGCAATCTTCAACACATCCTTGGGGTCATTGCCAAAATACGAACCGGGGTGAAAGATAATATCGGTCGCGCCTGCCAGGTTCCCATAATGAGCGGCATCCATCAATCGCTTGCGACTCTTCGGCCACTCATCGTCCAGGGCATTCAGATTGATAAAATATGGCGCGTGGACGCTCAAGGTCAATTTCTGTTCGGTTGCGGTTTTCCTGATGACTTCACAAGTCGCTTCCGTCACGCGCACCGATTGCACCCAGCCGAGTTCGAGCGTGTTCAACCGGATGGATTTGCTGAACTCGATCGCGCCGACCGAGCCACCCGGCTTCTTGGGTGTCCCCATCGGAGAACCTACCGTACCGAATTGAAAAGATAGTGTCATATTATCTCCAGTAGTCAGTAAACAATATCAAGCGGTGTATCATCACCGATCAGGCCCCGCTGAAAAATGACAGGAGTCTGGTCCACAAGGGCGGTCCCAGGATCAGCAGGCCGATCACAACTCCCGCCAGTGCGGCGACCAGCACCGCGCCCGCGCCAACGTCCTTACCCACTTTTGCGAGCGGATGATGGACCGGACTGGCGAGGTCCACCACAGCTTCGATGGCGGTGTTGATGAATTCGGCAGTGAAGACCATGGCAATGGTCAATACAATAATGGCCCAATGTGTCGGCGAGATGCCCAACCAAAGACCTACGATAACGACCACTGTGGCAAACACGGAATGAATCCATGCGTTCTGCTGGGTCTTCAATACATATCTCCAGCCGCGGAATGCATGTCCAAATGCAGCAATACGTGAAAAGATGAAAGTTTTGAAAGTCATGATGTTTCGATAAGGTGGAGCGAGATTAATCTCGCTTTACTTTTACTCCTCGCGAATTTGAATATTTCCGAGACCAAGGTATTCCAGAATTTCAGCCTGGGATTTCCACATGCGCGCTTTCTCGTCAGGTGAGGCGTGATCGTGACCGAGCAAATGTAACACGCCATGCACCACCAGAAGTTGCACTTCCGATTCAAGTGGATGGCCCGCGGCGTCGGCCTGAGTCTGGGCGCGAGGGACCGAGATGAGGATATCGCCGATATAACGCGCGCCTGTTTCCGGGTCCGTTTCAGCGGCGGGGAACGAGAGCACGTCGGTGGGCGCGTCGATTCCCAGATACTCCCGATTTAGTTCCTGCAAACGCGCCTCATCCGTCAACACAATGGAAAGCTCGCAATCCGGAGATTCCGATTCATGTTCGAGGGCGGCCTGTGCGGCGCTTTCCAGTAGTTTTTCAGGAAAGGGAAAATTCAGTTCAAGGTTGATCATTTTTATTGGGTGCAGTACTGACATCCATTGTGGCAGGAGCTTCCTTCGGATACGAAATGCGCGGATGGTGTGTACCACGTAGAATGTTGACGAATGCATCCGTGATGGTACTGAGATCGCGCAAGGTTAATTGTGTGTTGTCGAGTTGACCCTGTTTTTGGGTCTGTTCAATCGTGGAAAGAACAATTTTTCGAATCGATTCCTCATCCTGTGGGCGCTCGGCACGGGCGCGGGCTTCGGAACCATCTGCAAGCATCAGCAAGGCAGTCTCGCGTGAACGTGGACGCGGACCGGGATAATGGAAGTTCGCTTCATCCACCTTGCTTTTATCGCCGCCCGCGGCTTCGAGGGCCTGGTTATATTGATAGCGCGTCAGCATGGTGCCGTGATGTTCGAGGATGAAATCATCGATGCGGCGCGGCAGGCGGTGTTTGCGCGCCAACGCCACCCCATCGGGGACATGAGCGATGATCGCGGCCGCGGATTCGACAGGGTCGAGGTCTTCATGTGTGTTCATCTGTCCCTGCGCCTGGTTCTCGATGAAAAACGTTGGGTTCATGGATTTGCCCACATCGTGGAAAAGGGCACCGACGCGCGTCAGCAATGCGTCTGCGCCGATGAGTTCAGCTGCCTGCTCGGCAAGGTTTGCGACCTGCAAACTGTGTTGATAGGTTCCGGGCGCGTTGCGTAAAAAGAATTGCAGCAGTGGGAAATCGGGACGCGAGATTTCGATCAATTGCAGGGCCGTAGTGAGTCCCAATGTCTGTGCGAGGAAATATTGCAGCAACAAGGCGATGCTTGAGGCAGCCAGTCCGCTGAATATTGCTGCACCGGCAAGTTGAAGCAGGGCAACCCCGTCCATCACAGTGAACGGCACGCGGAACGCCAGCAACACGGCCATGCCTGCGCCTGCCACCCCCATCCCCGCCCGGAAAAACGTCCACACCCGGCGGGCGGAACCAAGCACGAGCACGCCCGTCATTGACGAGAACAGATAATAAGGAATGAGGTCGAACGCGTTGGGCAAGCCGTAGGGAACAAGGAATGAGAGCACCATGGAAAAAACGATTCCTGCTTCCACGCCAAACAAAGTGGCAAGCAGGAGACCCAGTGCAGCAAGCGGAAAGGCATACGGTATGATCGTACGATCGGGAATCGTCAGTCGCGCTCCAGCAATGAACAGAATAAAGATCAGCGCCACCAGGACCAGGCTGCGGGCATTGGTCAGGAACGGCAGTCGTCGTCGCGAAAAATACAATCCGACCAGGGCAGCCAGCATCACCACCAATGAACCTGCACCTGCATAATCCTGCCATGGACTGGGCTCCTCGATCAACGCGAATTCGTGCAATGCTTCGAGCTGTGCAGGTGTGACGATCTGTCCGCGCTGGACGATGATCTCGCTTGCCTTATATTCCTGGGTCACCGGTTGCACCGCAGCGTGCGCGGACTTTTTGGCAGCATCCGTTAATTCGACGCTATAGATGCTGTTGGGCTGCACGAAGTCCGAAACAAGTTCAGACACGATCGCCGCCTGGTCCTCGTTCAGCGACAGACTCACAAGCGAAGGCACCGTACGAACGACGGATTCCATATCCTGGTCGCGGATGCTGCGGCGCATGACCTGCTCGAGCACGGTCAGCGCTTCCTGCTGGATCGTGTCCCAACGCGGAGGCGTGAGCGCGAGGATCTGCTCCACAGTGGGTTGTTTGATCGAGACATCGCTGAGTGCGTTGATGTCTCTTGTCTTTTGTTCCAGGGAGGCGTTGCTATCTGCCCGGATGAGGGTGACATACAACAATGCAGTGCGGAGTCGCTCGATCTGGCGGCGGGCGATCGAAGGGTCGGGGGAAGCGTAGACCGGCGGGACAGCGTTTTCCGCGGCGAGACGCGCGTCATCTGTCCGCACTTTGCTGAAGTAGCTGTGTGTCTCGGTCGCCCGGTAATCCGCAGGCGAAACCTCACCCGCCTGCAACGGCGCCTCGGTCCGGGCGGCCAACTTTTGGACGACCAAAGCCCCATACGATATGGTGCTGACAAGAACGAGCAGGATGAATTGAAGCGTGCGGATGCGCCCCGGAATGGAACGGTTACGCGCGTCGGATATCCCCATCTTATTTTTGGAGCAGTTCCCGCACGGTCGCGCTGACCATGTCGTTGGGCGCGCGGCCCGCGACTTTCGCCATGACGACCTTCATTACCTTACCCATATCAGAGGGAGAGGCAGCACCCGTTTCGACAATGGCGGCCTGGACCAATGTGTGCAGTTCGTCGGCGGGCATGGCTTTCGGTAAAAAGGCTTCGAGCACTTTGATTTCGGCTTCGTTTGCTTCGATCAAGTCAGGGCGGTTCGCTTTCTTCGCCTCCTCGAGCGACTCGCGCCGGTTCTTGATCTCCTTTTGCAGAAGACCCATGATCGCCATATCATCGAGTTCGATGCGCTTATCCACCTCCGCCTGCTTGACCGCGGCCAGCGCCATACGTACCGTGCGCTTGCGGACTTCGTCGCCACTCTTCATGGCATCTTTCATGGAATCGTTTAATTGGGCTTTGAGACTCATGGGGCGGATTATACTAGAGAAGAGAGAGGGAAAATATCCTGTATAGCCTGCTTTGGGATCAGCCATTCCTCGTGCAGCACAAAAGGCTTTAGAAGTTCTTATGCTTCCAAAGCCTTTTCATTATTTCTACTTGTCTTCCCATTCTTGACAGTGCTACTCATTGGCAGGCATTTTCTGTTTTGCAGAACGACACGCTTTAAAGTTGCTGACGTATTAAGGCGCTTAGCTTTAGTACAACTTCATTGAATGCTACGGGTGGCAACTTGCAACTAAACTCCACTTTTCTTGCCCTCCAATCAAGGCTTTTCACCTGGTCGGACAAAATTGCTCCGTTGATTTCCAGCCCATCAGGAATTAAGACTTCAAACGGATATCCCTTGACCTGACTTGTGATAGGGCAGAGGATTGCTAAACCCACTTTTCCGTTATAAGCCTTTGGAGACAAAACCAATGCTGGCCTGTGCCCGGCTTGCTCATGCCCTGCTTGTGGATTAAACATGATCCAAACAATGTCACCGCTATCGGGAATATATGCCATCGTCTTACCAGGCTTCATTTCCTGTGGCAAAGCCGGTGTCGACTTCATGGTGGATATTCTTTTTGTTGATGCCTGCTAACAACTCTTCAAGTGTCCAACTTGGTGCTGCAACTGGGGTAATGATAATTTGACCTTCGACAATCGTAATTTCCACAAAGGAATCATTCTTCAATTGAGCGTCGAGGGCAAATGCTTTTGGTATTCGTAGGGCAAGGCTGTTGCCCCATTTTTGAACTTTTGTGAGCATAAGGTTATCTCCTGTTAGTATCTACAATAAAGATACACCCTTTTGCTCTGTTTATCAAGTGCTTTTCTAATTGTGCGTGGGAACGCCTGACAGCTCGCGTTAGGGATGACTTGGAAAACCAACCGCTTTGACGGAACCAGCTTGAACTCAGAAAACTGCCTGGAAACGCGCACGCCATCCTAACGAGCGGCAGTCCCACCACGTGTCCCGGCGTGGCGCCTGGGCGCTATCGGCATTCCGGCGCACGCTTAATTAGGCGTTTTTCATATGTTGAAGCATACCCGTTGATAGCCAGTATGCACAATCAACTCCTAATTTCTCCCTAGCCGCTTGTTCGTAGTGCTCAATGTCTTCAGGAGTAAGCATATCTTTCCATCTCCCATTTACGCCTTTGTGCATGAAAGATTCTGCGCCTCCCTCAAAAATGCTTCCCGCAAATGGAACGCTTTGGGTCGCATGTGCCTTCATGTAATCAAAGGAACAGTGTTCAAGAATTGCATCCCACTTTGTCTCATCTATTGCAATATCAAGAAATGTGGCTATTCGTCGAATTTCGCCAGGCATGTCTCTTTTGAGATTTGAAAAATGTAAAAGCATCACATTGGGCAGGTCTTTGATCCCCCACCATGACAGAATGTGGTTCCAATATGGCCACCACGGATATCCATCCTTTGTGAGCCAATCGCGAAAGTACTGAATCACGGACGAGGTTGCATCTCCCAAAGGTGGACCTACTCGCTCTGGCACACTATCAATACCTTGAATGACTTCTTTTTTCATACTTCGATGATGGTTGTATAAACTCCATAGAACATCTCGCCCATCTCGACCAATATAGATGTATTTCGCTTTCGGTGAAAACACAAGTGTATCCACAGGAAGGTGGCTCTTAATAAAACGACGATGAGTCTGAGCCTCTATTATTTTCAATCTTTCATCTTTGGATGGGAAGCGACAGTCAAGCCAGGGAGACACTTCAGACACATTGATATCCTCCGCTCCCATCCATATTAACTGTGCTACGATCTGCTTAACCCATGTTGTTCCAGATTTTGAGTAGGCATTTATGACGATATCATCATCACGGTATTTGAACTCATTCCAAATAGTTGAGTCCAATAAGTGATGCCAATGTTCTTTTTGTTTAGTTGGATATTTACCCTTGTTTGATTCCATATCATTCTTCGATTCTTGGCTTTTTCAATGCCACACGATGTGCGTCCTGCCCACATGCTTTCTTTATGCGAGGTACCCGTCGCGTAGCATGGGCAGGACGAGATAACGCCGCTTTGACCGAACCAGCTTGGAGCCATCAAACTGCCAGAAAACGCGCAGAGTCCCACCACGTGTCTCGGTCATCGAGGATCGGGTGCACGCCGCGTTCGGGGCGGTTCATATCTCTCCCTGGGCTAGAACCACGTTCTGCTTCGGTAAGCAGTGTATTCTGCTCCGAACGTCTCCGCCAAGACCCGCTCCTCGCGCCTGAGGCGGATAACCTGGATCAGTATCACTACTACCCAGATGATGAGAGCTGGCCAGCCCTGGAGAGCCAAAACGACGAAGAGGAACGCCAGTGTGCCGAAAACATAGATGGGGTGTCGGATCTTCGAGTACAGGCCTCGCGTTACAAGATGGCGCGCTTGGGCTGTCACCGAGAAAGCGTCACCCAACTGCCAGCGAGCAACGAACCACAAGACCGAGCATGCAAGCGAGAAGCAAAGTGCAACATATGATAGTGTGCTGTGCGGCCCAGCCTCTATGGCGAGCCCAAAGAGGGCCAGGTAGATCAGGTATACGACGATGTCGATCCAGAGTAGCTTCACGGCAAGCCTCCAGTGCTTCTTGTCCCTGTTTAGCGACTCTTGCGTCCCGACGCCGAAGCAGGAATATACAGCAGAAGATTGAGAAAAATATATAGGAATCATATATCACTGCCCCACCTCATTTCACGTGTCTTTTGTCATGTCCCGGTCACAATTCTTTGTCGCTATTTCTTCGATCCCGTTAACGCAGTGGCAACTCCCAATCCGATATACACCAGGCCTGCAAAATAACGCTGTCCCATTTGGAAGTTTTTGCTTCCCTTCAATTTTCCAGCCAGGGAGCTGGCCAACAGGGCATACATGCTGTCAGTGATGATGGCCATGCCGACGAAGATCGCGCCGAGCAGCAGCGTCTGCGCCGTGACGTTTCCCTTTTCAGGGTTGACGAATTGAGGCAAAAAGGCAAAGAAGAACAGTGCAGTCTTTGGGTTCAGTATATTGACTAAAAATCCCTGCCAGTAGATGCGCGAAAGACTTTCGCGTTGCACCTCTTCATTCCCTGTTTCGTCCCCCGAAGAAAATAACTTGCGGATGCCGAGATAGATCAAATACGCCGCGCCGAGATATTTCACAACATTGAACGCCAGCGCGGACGATAACAGGATGGCGGAAAGTCCCAATGCCGCGGCGACCGCCTGCAGGAAATTGGCTGTTTCGATGGCGAGCACGGAAACGAGTCCTGCCAACCGTCCCTGATTGGCGCTGCGGGCCGTGATATATAACACTGCGGGACCGGGAACCAGCAACAAAGCAAGCGTTGCTCCGATGAAAAAATAAAGTTTGGAGAAGTCGATCATATTAATGCTCCATGTCACTCTGAGGGAGCGCTCTTCGCGACCGACACCGCCCCGGCTGGTCGGTGCCGGGGAGAGTCTCTTATTAGAGATCCTTCGCGGAGTTTATCCTGACTGGCGAAGCCGTGTCGAAGGGCTCAGGATGACATTTTTGGATTACTTACAAATATTGTAACAGTTCACGACTTTAGATGGAAAAGAGTGTTGTAACGAGCATGATACCAGAGATGGCGAAGCTGAAAATAGAGGAGTTATCGGGTGAAGAGCTCATTGTGCTGAT
>JBGPNQ010000022.1:0-28569 GCA_041487615.1 Anaerolineae bacterium | reverse complement strand
GGCTTTGCGGGGTATTGATGAACCACTACAGATGGAAGGCGACCGCATAGGATTCAACAATTCACTCGCCTCCTCCCTCGACCTGGAACTGGTCGTACGGTCCATCGCTACTCCCCAGCCAGCACAGATCGCACCGCCCACCGTTGCTTTGTTGGAGAGCGCGGTGGATGCTTCGCGCGGCCCCTTCATGGATGGCATGTCTCTTCCCGACGCACCTGCCTTCGATGAGTGGCTGACGATCCAACGCGCGAAGTGGGGGCAACGCGTGAATCTCATCCATGACCGTTTATCCAATCACCAACTTGAAAATCATCTCATTCAACCTGCCACCGAGACGGTCATACGCTGGCTTGTCTTGGATCACTTAAACGAAACCGCATATCAACGCCTTATGCGTTTACACTTTCTGAACGGGGACCGGTCTGCAGCTTTGCAAACCTACGAAACCTGTCGCGATGTATTGAACCAGGAACTTGGCATCAAACCCTCCACCGAAACAGAAGATGTGCTGGCGTACATCCGTTCCAGCCAAACCCCAGCTGCGGTTGCTGATTCGGAAACCGAGGCGCGGAAACCGCTCCGCATCCCGTTTGTTGGCCGCTCCACTGAATATCAAGGCTTGATGCAGTCATTCCGCTCAACAAAAAAAGGCAAGCCGCAGATTGTAGTCCTATCAGGTGAATCAGGCATTGGCAAGACGCGCCTGGCAGATGAATTCCTGAAATGGGCGGGCACCGAAGGCGCGGATGTTTTGCGCGGGCGCGCATTCGAGACCGGTGAGGGACTGCTCCCTTACCAACCCATCATCGATGCTCTGCGTGAACGACTCGAGCTCGAGAACGCCCCCGAAGACTTGCTCGATGATGCCTGGCTTGCCGAACTCACGCGTATCCTGCCGGAACTACGCGAACGTTATCCTGACCTGTCAGCCACTTTGAGCGATGACACGACGGCGCGCGCCAGATTGTTCGAAGCGATTGCCCGTCTGACTGAGGCGCTTTCCGCGCGGCATCCGTTGATCTGGCTGATGGATGATCTGCAATGGGCGGATACAGAAACATTGGAACTGCTCCATTATCTCAGCCGCAGCTGGCGAAAAGGTCAGGCGCCGATCCTGCTTTTGATTCTCATGCGAAATGAAACGCCTGGTTACGGATCGGCTCTTCGCGATTGGCTGAGCGGTTTGATACGGGATATCCCGATCACCCGTTTCAACCTTTCGGCAATGAATGCCGAAGATGTAGGGCAATTGATTTCCTCTCTTGCAGGGGAAAATGCTCCAGGCTCGTCTGAGCTCTCTGCCTGGTTTACTGCTGAAACAGCCGGGCAGCCCTTTTTCCTGGCCGAAACTCTGACTGCGCTCAATGAATATAGGGCTTTAATCTGGTGTGGGGAACCATCCGCTCGCAAATTGGATCCACTGGCCACGCTCGCCAATTTGAAATCGATAGGGACTCAGTCACTCGTGCCAGCGATCCGCGATGTCGTTCTCTCGCGCTTGGAATGGTTGAGTCAATCTGCTTCGTCTGTGCTATCGGCCGCGGCGGTGATCGGGCGCAACTGTAGTTTTCGTTTGTTGAGTCAGGTATCGGGGATTGATGAACAGGATAGTCTGAATGCACTGGATGAGTTGCTCTCTGCCCGCATGATCGTGGAAATCGGCAATGAAGCCCGTCCTTACACTGTTTCACATGACCGTATCCGTGAAGTGGTTTATGCCCAACTCAGCACGGCTCGCCAACAGATCTTTCATCGGCGCACTTTAACCGCGTTGACGGACCAAAACGTTCCGCCCGCAGAATTGGCGCACCACGCGTTATCTGCGAAGGAATGGCAGTTCGCTTTCCAACACAGTGTGAGCGCCGGGGATGAAGCGATGCGTCTCTTTGCCGTGGCAGGTGCGGCGCATCATTATGAAACTGCCCGTGCCCTGCTCAACGAAAAGAAAGCGGATGTGGATAATACGGCTAGTCAACATTTATATATGCGCCTCGGAAAGGCGTACGAATTGGAATACCAACACCGCAATGCGCTGAACATTTACGAAGAAATGCAGATACTCGCTTCTGCACGGGACAGCCGCGCAATGGAGCTGGCTGCACTCGTGGCGCGCTGTTTAATACTACCGTTGCCCTATAAAACGCAGGATGTAGAAAAGGCAAGAGTTCTAGCAGAAGAGGCTCTGCCTCTGGCGCAAGCGCTTAAGGATCTGGGATCACAGGCACAAATCGAGTATAGTCTTGCCCGGGCGCACAAATTTGGCGATGAGCAAATCGAACCAGCGATTGTCCATTTTAATTCATCAGCGGAACTGGCACGCCGGGCTGGCATTCGCGAGCAGTTAGCTTTAGCCGCTCTGGATCTGGGAGTATCTTATAGTTTGCTTGGCAGGCTTGAACCTGCCAGGCTGGCTCTATTAGAAGCTGTGGGGATATTTCGTGAACTTGGTCATCATCCGAATTTACTGACTTCCCTGCAGAGTTTGGCTATCATCCACATGGGAGCTGGAGAGTTTGATATCGCCCTGACCTATCTGGAAGAAGCGTACCAGTCAAATAAGCTGACTGACGTTCCCGGAACAACATTTGCCCTTGCTGCCACTCGAAATGTAATTTACATAATACAAGGTGAATATGACCGGGTGATGGATGTATTACGACCCGCACTGGAGATGGATGAAACCCAAATCGTGGCATGGTTACAAGCCATAATCCATCTTCAATTTGCATGGTGTTATTATGATCTGGGCGCTTATGAGGAAGGTCTCTTGCAATGTAGAAACGCAATCAACAATTATGGTCCTATAAATCCTATCGGTCATTCACCTGCCTTCACGTTTTTAGCCCTGCTACACATCAGGCGTGAAGAGTTAACTGAAGCAGAAGAAGCCGTGATGAAGGGTTGGGTCAATCTCGATCTTCAGTCGAACACCTATCTCGATTGGTGGGAAACACCTTTTGTTTTATCGGCGGAGGCAGAGTTGGCGCTTGCGCAGGGCGATCTGACACGAGCCACGCGTTGTATCGATCAACTACTGGCGAAATATGACGAACTGAATCTGCGTCACTTCAAGCCTGGCATCTTATATCTCCAGGCTCGAGTTGAATTGACGGCTGGACATAAGGAAGAAGCTTACCGAATGCTTTCTAATGCGTTGGCATTGTCCGATGAAATGGGCGCACGACGTGAGGTCTGGGAAATGTGTGCTGCGCTAAGCAAGTTGGAAGCGGAACGAGGAAATGAATCGGCATCCATTCAGTTACGAGAACGAGCCTTTCAAGAGGCAACTTTCATCGCCGATCATGCAGGGTCGTCGGAACTGCGCGGGGTTTTTCTGTCCCGCCAGGATGTACAAAGGATTGTGGGTGTAATGTAGGCTCGCAATTCTCTTGCAATTCAATCAACACATTCCCCACGGGGTACATATCTGATATACGGGTATAAGTTCAGGCCGCGGCTATTGGTTCATTAGCCCAAATTGCACTACGTGATCGCCCTGTCTAAATTGACGGGGCGATTTTGTTTTTGGAATGCAAAGTCTCCTATATAACAATTTTGTTTTACTCCCTCCATGCCATTATCATTGCTTCACATCCACTTCGGCTTTACAACCTTCCGCTCGGGACAAGAGGAAGCAATTCAATCTCTCCTCAACAAATAAATAGCACAACCCGGTTGGTTCTAATTTTTTTTATGGCACTTATTGGCCATTTGCGGCATAATCAATACATGAAAGATGTGTTGTAGATGCACATGTTGAGCTATTCACTGCCCATTTTTAATAAAAATACCCGGGGAATATATATTAACTGATGCACTTCAAAAAAGAAGAGTGATCGAAACCAAACTCAGCAAATTGACATTTGTCGGGTTTTTTCGACAAATAGCTTGACAAAACGTCCGCTTTTCCATATAATTAGAACAAATATTCTAATGAATACAAAACTTTCCACTTTAGGTAGAATTACGATCCTGCTCGGCAAACAGCAGGCTGAAACGGGCGAGCGCATGTCCCCACGTAAATTGGCGGAGCGCGCCGGTGTGCCCAAGGATTTCATCTACCGCCTCGATTCAGGGCAGGCACGCCACATTGACCTCGACGCTCTTTCCCGCCTATGTGCTGTGCTCAATTGCCAGCCACAGGATATCCTCATCTGGGAGTCCGAACGTGCCGAACCCGTTTGATATTCTCCCGCCGCACATCTTCAACCTCTTCACCACGCAGGGCTTCGCCTCTCTCCAGCGGCACTACATGGCGATCCTCATCCGTATTTACAGTCTCGCCGAATTCAATCGCTTCGGACTGGCGCGGGAAACGGTCATCGCTGAAATTGTGGATTATCTTCGGGACGCAGGCGCGAATGCCGAAGATGAGATAAAGGTCGAGATGGCGAAACAGGCCGCGGCTGAGGTCGCTGTCCTGACTGCCCGACAGGGCGTGTCGAAGGGTGATCCGGTTTCGACCGTGAATCCCAAGCCTGAGCATACCTCCGCGTCCTACCTTATCCGCCGTCTCGCTGAATCGGGCTGGATCGAACGCGAGCAACACGCCGACTATTCCGAGACGATCATCCTGCCCGATTATGCCTTCACCCTGCTGGAAGCCCTGCGCTCCATCCAGGAACAAAAGCCGCGCGAATTCAAGGGCCAACTCTACGCCGCGCACCAACTCATTACGTCTGCTACCACGCACAAAGACTTTTCTCCCACGCTCGCCGTCTCACAAAGCTACGAGAACATCCGCCAGGTTGTGCGTGGACTAAATGAACTAAACCAGAACATCCGCCGTTATGTAGAACGAGCCACAAAGCAAATGGAAGTCGCCGACCTCCTTCGCCTGCAATTCGACGATTACACCCAGACGCTCGGACCCGCCTACCATGCCTTGAAAACGTCTGATCACGTTTCACGTTACCGCCGCGATATCGTTAACCAAATTCAGGAATGGCTTGTAGACGAAGACTGGCTCTCCCACACCGCAGAAGAACTTGCGGCGCAGAGCCGTCTCTCGCCAGCCCAGGCCGAACATGAAATTACGCAATCCTTGTTGTTTATCGTACACCAACTCGACGGACTCGACCCACTGCTCGCCGATATCGACGCCCGCCACGCCCAATATCTCCGCACCTCCTTCCGCCAAATCCGTTATAAGTTGGGCAACGCCGACGGCAGTTTCAAGGATCGGCTCGTTTCGCTTGCGCAAAACCTATCAGCCCTGCATGTCGAAGGGTTGGATGAACTTCCCGAAGATGCCCCAGGTCTCCGCCAAATGCCTGTACGCGTTCCCGACCTGAAAAGTTTCTACACCCCGCCCCAGCGCCGCGCCCCCTTCACCCCAGACTCTATCATTGTCCCTGTTCTCCAACCCGCTGACTTCGCCACCCTCCACGCCCTGACCATGCAGGATGTGACCCAGGCGTTCTCTCCCGAAAAAGTCAATCGCAAAGTGCTGGGCTTCTTCAACGGACACAAACGCCTGCCTATCACCGAAATCCCCCTCCGCCACGACCTTCACTGGCTCACCACCATCATCGCCTACGCCCACCACCCTGAAGTAAGTTATGGGCTTGAAATTGGCGATGGCGAACCTGTTCAAGTCGGCGCGTACCGAGTCGTTCCCTTTGAGTTGGTCAAACTTTGACTCGAATTGCGTAAACACGTAGCACGTAGACACGTAAAAAACGGAATACGGCAACAGCATGTTATCAATCCAGGAAACTTTACTCATCGAAATCCCCGAAAAATCGCGGCGCGATTTTCCACGTATTGTCAATCGCCTGCTTGGGCAGACCTTTCTCTATCAGGACGTGGACGGCGACAAGGATGATTATTACTTTGTCCACCGTCATCGCGCCCTATTCGAATCTGTTTTGGCATTGACCGGCTTCAACCTGTTGCACGATGACTATCACCGCATTTTTCAAGTCGTTTCCGAATACAGTTACAGCCGCGCCCGCTACAAACTGGATGAATCACTGATGATTGTCGTCCTCCGCAAACTGTACGAAGACAAAACCGAGCACCTCAGCCTCGCCAACGACCCTGTTGTCACCATCGGTGAGGTGCGTGAAGAATACCGCACCATAACAGGCAAGGAACGTGACCTCGGTATGGGGCAATACGAAACCCTCCTGCGCCGACTTCGTTCCATGGGATTAATCGAAACCATTGACGGCCACAACATAGATGTACGCGACGCCGAAGCCCGCCTGCGACTACGCGGTTCCGTCCGTCTCATTCTCCCTATTCAATCCGCCACCGAACTGGAAGCCTGGCTGAGAAAGTATCGGGCAGGGAATGTTGAATCTGAAAATGAAGAAGAGTGAAACACCATGAAACTCCTCACCCGCATCCGCCTAATCAATTGGCATCTCTTTGAAAATACCATCATTGACTGTCAGGGGACTACTTATTTTATCGGTATCAACGGAGCGGGCAAATCCACGGTGTTGGATGCCGTGCAATTTGCCCTTGTAGGCGGACAACGGGATGTGAGATTCAATCAGGCAGCCCTCAGCGGCGGCAAACGGACTCTTGCCAGTTACGTGCGCGGCGAACTTGGCACCGAAAGCCAGCGTTACCTGCGCGGCGATGCGACAGGTGTGGTTGCCCTCGAATTTAAAAACCCCGACGGAACATTCTTCGCGCACGGCGCAGTGATCGACGCCTACGAAGATGGGCGCAATCCCGACGTGACATATTTCATCGTCCACAACGCCGCGCTCAACGACAACTGGCTCTTCAAAGCCCCAGGGCAACTCTTCGATACGCGCGCTTTTAAGCGCCATCTCGAGAATTTTGCCCTGCCGCCCAATGCCAGCGCCCGCGTCTTCACCCGCCTTGAAGATTACCGCGTCCACCTGCTTAATCGCCTCGGTCAACTCAAAGATACATTTCCCGCCAAGATCGTCAAGGGACTTGCC
Organism: Anaerolineae bacterium; assembly: GCA_041487615.1. GTDB lineage: Bacteria > Chloroflexota > Anaerolineae > Anaerolineales > Villigracilaceae > Defluviilinea. Next base: position 21,646 of record JBGPNQ010000022.1, on the reverse strand, counting down.
TTCAGCCCGCTAACCGATATACGTTCCTTCGTCCATAACTACCTGCTCGACGAGAACCTGCTCGATGTCAAAACCCTGCAAGCGCAACTCGAAACTCTGCGCCATTTTGAATCTCTCGCTGCCGATATCCGCGAGCGAATCGACTTCCTCATCCGTATCGAAGAGCTCGACAAGGAACGCCTCGCCAATCGGCGACGCCGCATCACCAACACCTACGTTGCCCGCCGCGCCCAGGCGGATGTTTACCTGGATGAACTGAAATCGCGCCGGCTCGAACTGGACTCCGCCAAACTGGAATTTCACCGCGACGAGATTCAGCGCGACGATCTCAGCCGAAGCCTGCGGTTTGCCCAATCAGCATTGACCGACGCTGAAATCGCCCTGCACACCGACCAAAGCACCCAGCGCGAAAGAGAACTGCGCGACAAACTCACCTCTCTCACCGCCGAGCAGACTCTCCTCGCCCAGCGCCAGGCCGACTTCGACCGCTCCCTCGCCGCCGAACTGACCGACGCGAAAAAACTAAGGAAATTTCTCACTGCCGATAAGATTAAAATTCCACCCGCGCTTGAATCTTTCATCAGAGAAAACTTGGACCAGCGCAGCACGCCGCACAGCGGCAGTGTGGACAAGTACACAGATACACACGCGCAAGCGGACACGGAACATATCATCCTGAAGCAAAGCGGAGTGGACGCAATACGCAGCACGCAGGAAGCCCTCACTTCTCTTGGCGAAATCTATTCCCGCGAACAAACTCTGTTAACCGAACAAGCAACTCAACTGAAAACAGAAGCTGAAAAACTAAACGATGAAATTCGCAAACTTCGCACAGGTGACCGCGAAACCGGTTACGAGGCCGAAACCCCCAACGCCGCCCGCCTGCGCCGTATGCTGCGCGCAGAACTTGGACTCGGTGCAAACGAAGTCGTCTACCTTTGCGATGTGCTCCAAATTCCCAACCCCGAATGGCAAAACGCCATCGAAGGCTTGCTCGGCTTCAACCGATTCACTTTACTCGTCCCGGCTGCCCACTACGATGCCGCCATGCAACTCTACCGCAAACACAAGGATACGATTCATGGGGCAACATTGTTGGATATCGAACGTATTTTGCAGGATGAAACGGAACACGCAACACACAATAACGTAAACAAGTACACAGGTAAACACGCGCAAGGAGACAAAGGAACCCGAAACATATCATCCCGTAGCGAAGCGGAGCGGACACGACACGGGACTCTCTCCTCCGAAATTATCACTGATCATCCCGCCGCCCGCGCCTACGTTGACATCCTGCTCGGTCACTACGCCAAATGTGATACCATCGAACAACTCCGCAACTTTCGCACTGCCATCACGCAGGAATGTTTCGTCCGCCGCAACTTCACCGACAGCCACCTCAACCCACAGGTCTACAAACGCTGGTTCATCGGCGACCGCGCCGCGCCGCGGCAGATCGAACAACGCGAGAGCCGTATCGATGAAATTGCAATTGAATTAAAGAACCTCAACAAGCGCGAAATTGCACTGCGTGAACGTCTCGCCCTGACCCGCGACAAAATCCGCCCACTCGTTGAACTCGAGGCTGTCCTCCCCGCCCTCAACCGACTGACCGCGCTGGAAGCTGAACTTGAGTCATATAAGAAGGAACTTGCTGCTCTTGACTCTCAGACCCTCGCAACCTTCAAAGCCGAAGTGGAAAAATATCAGCGCGAGCGTGACCAATTACAAGTAGAACTCAACTCTGCCGAACGGAAACTGGGAAATCTCGAAGAGAAGATCAAGCAAATCGAAACAGAATCGATTCCAGGCCTGGAAAGAAATGCAGACGCTTCCGTCCAAAGTGCAGAATCCTTCCTCACCCAGGAAAATGCAGATGAGGAGACAAAATCTGAAGTCCAAAAGGAATACGACCGCCGCCGCGAACGTCAGCCACTCGAAGTGATTCTGCAAAACGCCAGCCGCTACGAAAATGACTACCAGACTGCTGAAGGACGCTCGCGCGACCGCCTGCGCGAAGCCAAACAAGCGTACTCCATCCGCTACGACTTCGGCACGGACGACATGGATCACGCAACACGCTACATGACTGAAAAGGAAAAACTCGTCACTTCAGAGTTGCCCAACTATGAAAACCAGATTGCCCACCAGCGCGGACTCGCTGAACAGGAGCTCGTCGAAAACTTCATCCACCGTCTGCGCGAGCAAATCGAAGACGCCCGCCAGCAACTTGCCTTTCTCAATGGCACACTTGCCAACTTGCGTTTTGGTGGTGAACGCTTTGAATTCGTCAACCAGCCCGCACCTGCCCTGCGTCAGGTCTTCGACATGGTGATGGACAGCCAACAGGTTATGGGCGATTCGCTTTTCGACTCAGATTTTCGCCAGAAACACCAGCAAGGCTGGGACTTGCTCTTCGAGCGACTCACCAGCGCGCACGATAACGAAAACGCCGAACTGCACGAATTACAAGATTACCGCAACTACCTGCAATACGATATCCGCATTCACTACCCAAACGGCGACCGGGCCCTCTTGAGTCAGATCAACGCCAAGAAAAGCGGCGGCGAAACCACCACGCCCTTTTATGTAGCAATGGCGGCATCTTTTGCCCAAGCCTATCGTTTGAATCATGCACGTCCTTCTGACACCATCCGCCTTGCCCTATTCGACGAAGCCTTCAGCAAAATGGACACTGCCCGCACTGCCTCCGCCCTGCGCTTCATGCGCGAAGCGGGTTTGCAAGTCCTCCTCGCCACCCCGCCTGACAAATCAGGTTCGTTACTGCCGTATGTTGATAGTGTCTGCACTGTCGTCCGCAAAAACAACTCCTCCTTCGTCATCGAAATTGACAAGAGTGAGATGATGGAAAAACTGGAAAGCCAGTGATCAGGAATCAGTGAAACGTGATCAGTTTTTCAACCTGTGTATTTCGTTGGATAAGTGAAAAATGGAGTTTTCTTTTACGCCTTCACCTGATGTAACTGTTGCGCTAAATACCTTGCTCGACATCCTCGAACGCCGCTACTCGCGCAATCCTTCTCTCCCGAAACTACGGCGCGACAATGTGAGCGAAGTTGAAGGGACAGAACACGCAACCCACACCACTCATCACGCCCGTTCAATCAAGCTCACCCTCGCCAATCTTCCCCTACCAACTTACTTTTCCCAAACGGACCCAACGCCCCGTCTCACCGCCAACGAACAACTCAGCATTCTCGAAAAAAAAGAACTTCTCAAACTCATGTGGCTCCCCGGCGAAACAGGACATATCCTTCAAGCCATCACCCTTACGGAACAAGCAACACGCTCGACTGTCCTCTTCCACCTCCTCTCGCGCACCTCCATGGCCGACAACCGCACCCGGCTGGAGAGTTTACTGCTTGCCGACAAATTCCGCTTTCACGAAGACTGGCGCGCTCGCGCCATTGCCTACATCCTGAACCAACTCAAAGCCGAAAAATCCCCATCCCCATTCAGCCTGACCGATTCAAACCTGAACTCTGACTTGCTCACCGTTCTGCAGTCCCTGCCCGCGCTCGCAACGGAAACTCCCTTCCGCGTCTTTAGTGTGCGTGTTTTTAATGATAGCAAGCGATTTGAAGCAATCAAAAACCAACTCATCACACTTGCCCGCATAGGCGTCCCCGAATGGAAACGGATCCCCGCCGAAGAAGTCCTGCGGGAATTGAATCTCGTCGCAAACCCGAGCTACATCCATCTCTCAGGTAATTGGCAATTCACAACCGATACGGGCGAAATTCTCAACCTGGGAGGCTTCGCGCCATCCATCGGCTTCCCCGCCGCCCAGATATCCTCCCTTCGATCCGCCCACGCCGGATCTGTCCTCTGTATCGAAAACCTCACCACCTTCCACCAATATGTACGCCAAAGGGAACAGGCAGACAACGGAAGAGGCAAGCCGCAGCACTCACTCATCTGCACTTATGGCAACCCCTCCCCTGCAATTCGCCGCGTCTTACGTCTACTTCCCGAAACCGTCTCTGTTCAGCTCTGGTCCGATTTGGATTACGGTGGATTCAATATCCTGAGTCAACTCCGTCGAACGGTCGGCAAACAAATCCAACCCTATTTGATGGACATTAAAACCCTCGAATCCAATATGCCCCGCGCACGCCCGCTCACCACCTCAGACCGCACAAACCTCTCCCACCTGCTGCTGCGGCCAGAGCTGCGCGACGTTCGTCCTGTTATCGAACACCTGCTCAAACGGGGCTTGAAGTTGGAACAGGAAGGCGTGCAGGATTTCTAAATAGACTCGGTAAGAAGCTTTCCATCTTTCACATGAAATCGGTAAGACAGGATAGTCTACAACTCGACCAAGATCTGGTGTACGGGTATAAATTTGGACCCGCGTTAGTACGTACTACAAATTAGTCCCTATCTATGGGATAGAACAACAGCAATCCTCCAGGATGCGACACTCTCCGCGCTCTCAAAACCGGGAAGTTTTATTTTGTCGGCAAGCCCCTGGCGCCAGGGCAAGCATTCGAGTAACTTAATCCGACGAGCCAAAATTATTAGGATTGAGGATGCTTACGTATTTATCCTTACAACACATGAGGAACAGCGATACGAAATTCCAAAGTTAATGATCCTTATTGCTGTTTTTCTGGGCCAGAAGGGCGGCCTCGACACGGTTGCGTACATGAAGTTTTTGGAGAATGTTGGTGATGTAATGCTTGACCGTCTTTTCGGCCAGGAATAGTTTCTGTCCGATCTCTTTATTGCTCGAACCTGCTGCAAGCCCTTCGAGTATCTGGCGCTCGCGCTCAGTCAACTCATCGATCGGTGTTTTGGGCGCTTTGTGAGCCGCGTCCACCATTTCCACCAGCAGACTGGCAGCCAGGGTAGGCGGGACATAGGTTTCGCCAGCCTGAACCGCGCGCAGGATGCGAAGCAGTTCGCGAGCTGCTACGCCTTTGAGGATATAGGCACGGGACCCGGTTTTTAGCGCCGCAATCAGGTGGTCATCATCTTCGGAAGAGGTCAGCATGACTATTTTCGTGGCTGGGCAGTCGTTGGCGATATCCCGCGCGGCGGCAATTCCACTACCAGGCATATCGATGTCAAGGAGGATGATCTCGGGCAGCAGCGTCCGCGCCAGGCGGATGGCATCCGCCGCGGAACCGCCCTGACCGACAACTTCAAATTCGGTTTCAGTTGACAGAATCGTTGCCAGGCCATCACGAAAGAGGGTATGGTCATCAACAATTACAATGCGAATTTTTGAGGATGTCGCTTGTGAATCACTCATATCCTGGTTTCTCCATCCAACTAGAGAGGCAGCCGGGCGATGATGGTTGTCCCCTGCCCGGAGTGACTATCAATCTGGAACCATCCACCAAGGCTTTCCACGCGCTCACGCATTCCGCCCAGTCCCAGGCGGTTGTCTGAGACCGTCTGACGGGGGTCAAACCCGGCGCCGCTGTCAGATACCATCACGACAAGCTGATTGGATTCGCTGCTCACACGCACCTGCTGGCCGACGCCACCTGCATGACGATAAGCGTTGTTCAGCGCTTCCTGGATCAGGCGATAGATGGTAATCCGCAGCGATAGCGGCGCTGAGTCGGGTATCGGCTGAAGGCTCAACTCTACATGAGTGCCAGTGCGGCGCTCATGTGCGGATATTACGCGTCGGACGGTTTCTGCCAGACCCAACCCGCTTAATTCAGGCAGGCTCGAACCTGCCGCAATACTACGCATTTCCTTCAAGGCATTTTGTAGCGAAATACCAATCTCATTGAACTGGGTGACCATGTCAGTATCCGTGGCGGTTTTTTCGAGACGTCCTGCCAGAGCGTCCAATTTTAGGATCGACAGGCTCAGATCCTGCGCCGGACCATCATGAAGCTCGGAACCAATCCGCTTGAGGTAGCCTTCGTTCAATTGAGTCACACTCGCGGCTGCTCGACGGACCCGATCGCTTAACTCCCGGTTTTGTTCGAGCAATTTGGTCAGTTGGATCACCTGTTGGGCCAACTCCGTCTGCTGATACTGGATGGTATTACTGGCATCGCGGACAAAACCTGCCAGGAGCAGATATATTGCCAAGGTAGCCATGCCCACGACCAACCAGCTGCGCCGGCTAAGTACCGCCAACTCCGCTTCGAGATCACCGGTAAGCTGATAAAACTCCGCAACAGCAATGACCTTGTCGGTCCCACTCAACCAAATCGGGCTGTAGGTTTCCAAAAGCTGCTTATAAACCACGCCCAGATCAATATTCTCTTCCTGGTCCAACTGGCTGACTGAGGAAAATACCTCACCCAACCTGGCATGGAGCATACCTTCGTGCATGGGAAAGCTTTTGCCGATCGCAGATGGGTTCGTACTATAGATAAGCTTGCCGCGCGTATCCCATATCTTAATAACGACAATCTGCTTGCCCATTGGCGTATCCGTTAAGAGCTTGCTTAACGCTTCCCTATAGGCCGGGGAAATTTCCCCTGAATCACCCAACTCCTGTACCTGCGGTGCAACAAAGCTATCCACGTATAAAGCAGTCGTCGCACCGGTGCGATGAATGACCCCGGTGACAATCTGCTGCTGGACCCAGGCACCGATCCCAACCATCCCGGCCAGAAGGATGACCAGACTGGCAAACATGAAACGCTGGCTTAGACTCAGATTCTTGAAGAAATTGCGCCATTTATTCATTGCATCTCATTATACCTATATGAAAGTGACTCGGGATGCGGCGAAAGGCTCTGGTTTCATCAGACTAAAGTCTTAAAACAGCGCGACCAAGGGCTTGCGATCTTTGAGCCCTTTGCCCGTTATGCCGGAATGCCGTGACATGTATGATAGTGGCAAGATAACAAATTCAACCAACCCAAAAAACAGGAGAAACAAACATGAACACACTTTCAAAATCATCTGGATTACGCAGCATCATTATCGTATTGATCGCGCTATTCTTCTTCGGCGGGATCAGCATCACTGGAGTGGCAGCACAATCCGCGATCCCCGGAGATGCACTGTACTCAGTCAAGACTTCGATCGAACAAACCCGTCTGACACTGGCAAATGATGCTGGCGACCGGGCCAAGATGAATTTGAGTTTTGCTGCGGAGCGGCTGGACGAAATCAGCTTGCTGATCAAGGAAGGCCGGAATCGCGAGATAAAAAATGCGGTGCTCTCATTTGAAGCGAATATGAACAGCGCCCTCATCGAGTTGGATACGGTAGCCAAGGGCAACCCAACCCGAGCCACCATACTGTCAAAGGAAATTACCTCTGCATTGACTCGCTATGCCCAGACGCTTAGTGTGCTGGCCGCCAGCGCTCCAGACAGCATGAAAGATGATGTGATCCGTGCATTCGACAGCACCCAACTTGCCAGCAGCCTTGATATGCCTTCTGCTGATGACAATAGCAATATGAACACCAATGATAACAGCGACGACAACGGTGACGATAGTGTCAACATGAACGGGAACGATAATGGCGACGATCATGGAAATGATGTCGGCGATGACAACAGCAATTTGAATTCCAATGATAACGGCGACGATCACGGCAACGATAACGCCATCACAAATGACAACGGCAACTCCAATGACAACTCAAATGGCAACACAAATGGCAACACAAACACCAGCGTGGACGACAATTCCAACAACAACACCAATACGAATGACAACGGCGGGAACGGAGGCAACAGCGGTGGCAGTCATGACGGCGGTGGTGGCAATAACAATGGTGGTAACAGTGGCAAGGGCGGCGGACACTAGTGAGTAACTCACAGCGTGGAACAAGCGTTATGCATCCCCTCTCCGTTCGACGGAGAGGGGAAAATCAATAAAGGCACACCATCCCCGCTCGAAAGAAACTGATCAAGTAGAACATATTCCTCACAACACCTTCTCACGGTCTGACCCCTGTGAAAATTGGAGATCAGCATTGGAAAACAAAAAGACGCAAACCCAGGATGTATCTGTGAACAGGTCGTGGATTAGCCTGCCGAAATTCCAGGTCGGCGCGATCCGCAGCAAGGCAGCTTTAGAAGACTTTCGAACCGGGCTGCTGCTGTGGATCGCGTTCCTCCTCTTCCTGGCACTCGTGCAGTTTTCCAGTCCTGATTTACCTGATAACGATGGCTATTACCATATCAAACTGGCCTACCTGATGCGCACCGAAGGAATCAAACCAGAGTTTCCGTGGCTTCCACTATCCATCCTCAACCCGCGGGACTATTCCGATCACCACTTCCTCTTTCATATCGCGCTGATCCCATTCACTTTTGGCGACCTGCGCACTGGAGCCAAGATTGCAGCAGTTTTCTTTGCCAGCCTGGCTTTCCTGTGCACCTGGTACCTGCTAAAGAACCAGGGGATTGAGTACGCACCACTATGGGCATTGGGACTTGTAGCGGTATCAGAAGCCTTCATTTATCGAATGAGCATCACCCGAGCCCAATCGCTCTCGCTTGCCGTACTAATGCTGGGGCTCGATTGGCTGCTTCGTAAAAAATACACCCGATTGGCCGTTCTGGGGTTTGTCTATGTCTGGATGTATGATGCATTCCCGCTACTCGGGGTATTCGCTGTGCTTGTCTTCGCGGCAAGATGGGCAACCGAGCGCAAACCGGACCTGCGGCTGCTGATCTACCCCGGGATCGGTATCGCGTTGGGGCTGTTCATTAACCCGTACTTTCCGCATAACATCATTTTCGCTGTGCAGCACATTTTGCCCAAGCTAACCGAGACGACCACCGTGCGAGTGGGCAACGAGTGGTATCCGTATGACACCGCAACTCTGCTGAAGAATTCACCGCTTGCATTACTGGCATTCATCAGCAGCGGGCTGGCGCTAGGACTCAGCGGCAAACGGGCGGATCTGCCCACGATTGTCAGCTTTCTCATTGCCAGCTTGTTTGGGCTGATGCTATTACAGTCGCGGCGTTATATCGAATACTTTGCACCCTTCGCGCTGGTCTCCGCGGCATTTGCCTGGTCGCCTGTAATGGCCAGCCAGTCAGCGAATGTACGCTTCCGTTTGCAGAAATGGCTGCCGGCGCTGGTGCTCGGGCTGGTGTTAATCTCGGGCGGCTGGATTACATTCCGTGACGCCCAGAAAAGCCTGCGCACCGCGAAACCCTATCAGACTTTTGCCGGTGCATCCGCCTGGCTGGCAGCTAACACCCCGGCCGGAACCCGCGTCTTTCAAACGGACTGGGATGATTTTCCACGATTGTTTTTCTACAATTCGAAAAACACCTACCTGATCGGGCTGGACCCGACCTACATGCAGTTGTATGACGAAGATCTATACAAGCTCTGGGAGAAAATCACACAAGGTAATATCGAGCAGCCCGGCGCGATTATTTCGAGTCAGTTCGGAGCGCACTATATTTTGACTGACCTGAACCACAAAGATTTCCTAGACCAAGCAGCAAAAGACCCCAGGCTGGTCGAGACTTACCGCGACGCAGATGCGGTGATATTTTCAGTAGTAGAAAAGTAGAGGAGAGTTCCAACGATGAATTTGATCGTAAAATTACAGCTAAGCGCAACCCTCGTGGTATGGTTTGTTTCGCCTACGTCTGAATTGTTACGATGATCATCTCCGCGCGGTACATATCTGACATATGGGTATAAATTCCGTGCGTCATTGATGAAATCCACAGATTGGCCTCATACAGAGTTCAAGACGATAACAATCAAGACAAATCAGGCAACCGAATTTTCCATCCGGGAGTAGAAATACTTTTTCGCTATTTCAGTGACCAAAACGTAAAGCACCACCAGCCCAAGCATTGTCAACATTAGTGGTGCAGGCAGCGGGATGAAGCCAAATAAGAAGTTGAATGGGACATAAGGTAGCAGGAAGGTGATGCCTACAATGATGAGAGTGCTCACCAGCAACAACTTACCAGGACGACTGCGGAAGAATACACCGCGCGTTCTCACAACCAGCGCTATGACCAATTCAGTTAAGAGGGACTCGATAAACCAGCCGGTGCGGAACTCTTCCGGCGTGGCGCGGAGCAGAAACAACAACTTATCAGGAAAAATTTGCCGGGACATAAAGAACATCTATGTGCCAAACTTACGATAGAACCAGGTTTTCACCAACTGGGTCAAGATAACGTAACACACCAACATCACCGCCAGAAGCAGCCAGTATGCAGGCGGGAGGGGTATAAATCCGAGCGTATTTGCCAGCGGTGAGATCGTCAGCCAGGCGCCAACTGAGACGATGATGAAAGAACTTATGATCAAGGACCAACTGGCCCGACTCTGGATGAACGGGATTTTGTTGGTGCGGATGATGTGAATAATTAGTGTCTGGCTGAATAGCGACTCTACAAACCAGCCGGTGTGGAATAGCGCAGGATTGTTCCAGGCGTTGAATAGATAGATCATGATGAAGAAGGTTGCGTAATCGAAGATCGAACTGATCGGGCCTATGAACAGAATAAAACGCTGGATTTCCGCAATTGTCCACTTGCGCGGCTTGGTCAACCAGTCGGCATCCACCTGGTCGGTGGGGATGGTAGTCTGTGAGAAGTCATACAGCAGGTTGTTGGTAAGCACCTGGATCGGGAGCATGGGCAGGAAAGGCAGAAATGCGCTGGCTCCAACCACGCTGAACATATTGCCAAAGTTGGAACTGGCTGCCATTTTGATGTACTTAATAATGTTGCCAAACACGCGGCGACCTTCCAGCACGCCCTGCTCCAGTACCAACAAGCTGTTTTCCAGCAGAATGATGTCGGAAGACTCTTTGGCGATGTCAACGGCGCCATCCACGGAGATGCCAACATCGGCTGCTTTAAGAGCTGGGGCGTCGTTGATGCCGTCGCCCATGAAAGCAACTACATGCTCTTTACTCTGGAGGGCATGGATGATATGTTCCTTTTGGACCGGCGCTAACTTGGCAAAGATGCTGGTCAGGCTGGCAGCTTCGCCTAATTCTGCCTCGCTCATCGTTTCAATTTGTGAGCCAAGCAATATCCTGTCTACGGGCATCCCCACCTTTTTACAGATGTAAGTGGTGATGATCTCGTTATCGCCTGTCAGAATTTTGACATCTACGTTCAGCGTTTTCAGACGCTCTAAGGCTTCCATGGCCGAATCCTTCGGCGGGTCAAGGAAGGCCAGGTATCCAAGCAGGGTCAGATCTGATTCATCCCGCATCTCATAGTGTGGTTCGTCGTTATCCCCGGGCATGACTTTGTAGGCCACGGCGACGACGCGGAAGCCCTGCTCATTCAAATCCTGCACAAGTAGTTTGCGATGGGCATCATGCTCCGGAGTAACATCTAGTAGCTGTCCGCCGACTTCCACACGCGGCGAAAGGCGCATGATCTCTTCCACCGCGCCTTTGCAAATCAAGATATGCTGGTTCTGGTTATTCTCGACGATAACTGACATACGCCGACGCTTAAAATCAAAGGGGATTTCATCTATTTTGTGATAATCTGTTTTGACCTTAAGATCCTCCTCAAGGTGACCATGTTCGAGGATGGCTTCATCCATCAGGTTTTTCAGGCCGGTCTGGTAGTAGCTGTTCATATATCCGTAGTGCAGGACGCGCTCGCTTTCATCGCCATGCACATTTAGATGCTTTTCGAGCACAATCTTGCCCTGCGTGAGCGTCCCGGTCTTGTCGGTGCACAGCACGTCCGCCGCGCCAAAATTTTGGATGGCATTGAGCCGCTTGATGATCACTTTCTTGCGTGCCATTGCCAGCGCGCCATTGGACAAGTTAACGGTCACGATCATAGGCAGCATTTCAGGCGTTAACCCGACGGCCACGGCCATCGCAAACAGGAAGGCTTCCAACCAGTTGTGCTTGCTCAACCCGTTGATCAGGAATACAGTGGGAACCATCACGGCGATGAAACGGATCATCAGCCAGGTAAACTTATTAACACCCTTATCGAAACTGGTCAGTTCGCGCTTCCCGACAATGCTGGCGGCCAATGACCCAAAGTAAGTTTGGTCGCCCGTGTGAATAACAACTGCCGTTGCGGTACCGCTTTCCACGGCCGAACCGAGGAAGCAGGTATTTGGGAGATCAAGCGGAGTCCGAATGTCTTCAGACGCTGGAATGGGTTTCTTCTCTACTGGCATTGATTCGCCCGTCAGCGCAGCCTGATTCAAGAACAGGTCTTTGGCAGTAAGTATCCGGACATCGGCAGGGACCATATCCCCGGCGGCAAGACGGATGATGTCACTTGGTACGAGAAACCTAAGAGCTATTTCGGCATCGTTGCCGTCACGGACAACTGTGGCCGTGATATTAACCATGGCCTGGAGTTTCTCCGCGGCGTTATCGGCACGCATCTCTTGATAGAAACGCAACACCACGCCCAGCAATACCATCACAAAAATCACCGCGGTCGCGCGCAAGTCACCGGTTAAATAAGAAAGTACCCCCAGCGCAGTCAACAGGATGACCAGTGGATTCTTGATGTTATCCAGCAGGCGCATCAGGGGCGATTGGTGCTTTTCGCGCGCGATCTCATTCAACCCGTAGCGTTTTAGGCGGGCGTCGGCTTCTGCCGCGCTCAAGCCGCTCGACTGCGACTCAAGCTCCATCAAGACGGCATCCGATTCTTTGCGCGCCATCTCTAATAAATGATCAGAGATATTTGGCTTATTAACTCCAGTGAGATCTCTCGTCTCTTTCAGCGTGTTTTTCAGCAGGCCCATTTATTTCTCCGCAAAAAGCATCCCTGCCGTGAGATGCAGGTCGGCGGCCGGTTTTGTTCACATTAATTTATAACACGTTATGAGCTGGAAAACGCTCCCGAACTTTTGCCGAGATCTGGCGGTCCGTCATCTTGTCCACGGTTTCGACCGCCAGGATGTGTGCTTTAAGTCCTTCATGCTCAAGACGCTTTTCCAGCTCACCTTTCGCCTCGCCGGGACCAAAGATCTGGATGGTGTCAGCGTTACGAATCACAGCAATGACTTCATCGTAATAACTGTTTAGATGGTTTCCAAACTGCCGATCCCGCACATCCTCTGTCGAGCCATCTTCTGAAGCAGTGCCACCTGTAAATCGAACATGCTTTTCCATGTTCGAGGTGATCTTCTTAAGTTCCTCCCCTTCGTCCGTGACGATCACAATGACAGCTTTTCGATGGTCAATCCACAAACCGATTTTCTTTTTCATAAGACTCTCCTTATGCATGCCTGGACGAACTGACTTTTTTGAAATCAATATATCCCTGCTCAACGTTTGTATCGATCAACTGTACCCGGACCCGTTCGCCGACATCCAACCCTTCAAATCCATCCACGAGCTTGCCTTCAACCGGGATATGGAGCAGCCGGACCCACGTACCTTTCTCGGATGCGCCGGTGACAATCGAATCAAACCGTTCTCCGATCCTTGATTCGAGCAGAAGTGCCGCGGCGGATTTTTCGACCTGCCGTTCGACTTTCGTTGCCGCATCTTCCGCTTCTGTGCAATGAACAGCCAGAACGTCAAGTTCGTCTTTGCTATAGGGCGTAGGCTTCCCTTCCAGCGCGGCTTTTAGCAGGCGTTGGGTAAGCAGGTCGGGATAGCGGCGATTTGGAGCAGTAGAGTGACCGTAATCCTTAACTGCAAGACCAAAGTGGCCTGGGGCATCGCCTTCAGGAGTTTCCGCAATGTACTCGCCAGAGCCTAGAAGCTTGATTACAGCCAGAGAAAGGTCGGGGAATCGAATCGGATGAGCAGCTTTTTCGCTGACCAGAAACTCCTCCAGGGCTTTTGAATCCGGTTGCTCTGGAAGCCTGAATTTGTGTTGTGCAGCGATTTCAACAATCCGATCCCAGCGTTTGGGAATGCGGACCACGCGGCGGATCGATGGGAATTTGTTAGCCGAGAGAAAGCGCGCGGTCACACCGTTGGCCGCGATCATAAAATCCTCAATGATTTCCTTGGCGCGGTTCTTTTCCTCAATTTCGAGCGACCTGATTTGATCGCCATCGAATACCGGTTTGGCCTCAATGGTTTCCAGGCTGAGTGCCCCGTGAACATGGCGGAGCATCTTCATGTTTTGTGCCACCCGGTCCTGCATTTGCAAATTCTCCGCCAGACCTTCGACCGCAACGATTGCTTCCGGGATGGCTCCAGTGTTATTCAACCAGTCTGCCACACTGTTATAAGCAAGCTTTGCATGATTACGTACCCATGCTCTATAGATGCTCGACCCTTGAAGAGATCCATCAGGGCCTGTCAACATTTCGACAACGATCGCTGGACGATCTTCATTGAAATTCAGTGACGTAACGTCGGTGGATATTTTTTCTGGAAGCATCGGAAATATCTCGGCCGCCGTATAGACCGATGTGGTATTGTGACGCGCATGTTCATCGATCGCTGACCCATCTCTAATAAACGAGTCGACGTCCGCGATGGCAACCAGGATCTGTGTATTGTCGCCGGGCACCGCTTCGCCAACAGTGAGCTGATCGAGGTCGCGGGAGTCGTCATTGTCAATGGATGCCCACAAAAGTCCGCGCATGTCGCGAACCGGTTCGCCATTTGTCGGAGCAAGGATCTGAAGCCGTCCAAGTTCAGCGAGTGCTTCGGTGGAAAAATCAGGGAGCAGGTCTCGCTCGAGCATTGCTCTGTGAGCAATGCTCTTTAAAATGGCACGATGATGTTTTTCGTTTTTATTCACAGGAAATCCTTTTCGTTTTCAAGAGCAGAATCATTCCACTCTTAAATAATTGGAAAAATTTTGTGAGCATCCCGGTGATTGTAACCAACGGGTAGAAGATGATTTTAATGGCGGCTGAAATTACTTACGGTTCGCAAAAAACTGATCACATCATCCCTGCCCAGCATGCCCAGAATCTGATCGCCTGCCATGACGGGCAACTGGTTGACACCATCCCGGTCCATTTCCTGGAGGGCATCTGTCAACTCGGCGTCCGGCCCTATCCATTTCATTTCTGCGGCGGGAATCATCACTTGGGCAGCTGTCGTGGTTAACCGATCAGAAGGTTGAATGGCTTTGATATTATGCAACGTCAATAGTCCAATAACCCTGTCGTTCTGTTTGACCACCAGGTTGCGGCGGCCGCTGCCCAGAATATGTTCCGCAACCAATTGTTCCAGGGTGGTATCTGGACTTATGGTGGTATAGTCGCGGCGCATTGCATCTGCCGTATGATGACCCGTTAGCAAATCCTGTATCGTTTGCTGGTGGATCTGCGAGGATGCAGCGCTTTCCAGGAACCAACCGATAAACGCTATCCATAAACCATTGCCAAAATTACCAATAACCATTTGCCACACTCCCAGACCAATAATGCAATAAGCAATGAATCGTCCGAGGTTTGCAGTGATCAAGGTGGCACGGCGTAAACTATGTGTGGTGCCCCAGAGAATGGCGCGCAAGACTCGACCGCCATCCAAAGGGAACCCTGGGATTAAATTGAAAAGTCCCAGCGTGCCATTGATATAAGCCAAATACTCTGCGATGGCCAGTACCGGAGCGAAGACACTGACCAGCGGCTGTAGGAGACGAAAAAGAATGGCCAAAGCAAAACTTGTGATGGGACCTGCAATGGCAATCCAGAATTCTGCGATGGCACTGGGTGGTTCGGCTCCGATCTGGGCAACACCACCAAAGACGAAAAGCGTGATGCTGCGCACGGGAACTTTATAACGCAGGGCGACCACTGAATGTCCCAATTCATGCAATAGAACGCTGCCAAACATTACAATCACCGTCAGCGCGCCGACAATCCAATACTGTGTCGCGGGCCAGTTTTTAAATTCAGCCGGATAGTAATGGGTGGCTAATGACCAGGTAAGCAATGCAAAAATCAAGAACCACGAATAATCCAATCCGATTGGGATTCCGATAATACGGCCCAGGGGAATTGTGCTTCGATTCATCTGTAATACGACCTCTCACACTTTTTTTGGATGGATAATTAGCTGACATGCAGTTCGGTCACCTGGCGGAAATGAAAGCCATAGATGGCGAATGTGATCGCCAGGGGGAACAGGCGCGGACGCCGAAACAGAGTCCAGAAAAAGAGTCGCCAGTATTGGACGCGTTCGACGCCGCGGATACCCAATTGGTAGATGGACCGCCATAAGGCCAGGATGTATTGCGGTTCCAAGGGCACCCGGATTTTGGGCGGTTGGTACTCGCGCAGAAAGGTTAAGACACGCTCGTAATAGAATTTCGGCGCGTAGACCTGGTTCAGAATCTTGCGGTAACCCTCCCGCAACGGTTCCAACCCCATCCTGGGGATGATGTTCGTTGAGCCATCCACGTTATCGCCAGAAAATTCTTTTACCAGGCGGCCTTCTTTCTGCATTCGTTCGTACAGGCGAGTCCCTAAAGGAGCTTGCAGTAATCCGACCATGGCCGTCACAATGCCACTCTTTTGAATAAAGTCAATCTGTTGCTGGAAGATCGAAGGGGAATCATTGTCAAACCCAACGATGAATCCTCCCTGCACTTGCAAACCTGCGCGCTGGAGTTGCCTGACGCTCTCCACCAGATCGCGTCCTTTGTTTTGGTTTTTGCTGCACTCGGTCAGGCTGTCCTCATTGGGTGTTTCGATACCAACAAAAACCGTATCGAATCCGGCTTGTACCATAAGCTTGAGCAATGCTGGATCATCTGCCAGGTTGATCGAAGCTTCTGTTCTGAAAGGCATGCCGGTTTTACCCTTGCGCCACTCAATTAAAGCAGGCAAAACTTCAGACTTGATCTGTTTCTTGTTACCGATGAAGTTATCGTCCACGAAGAAGATGCTCTTGCGCCAGCCCAACGCATAGAGACTGTCCAACTCGGCGACGATCTGGGCCGTTGTCTTTGTGCGCGGGCGATGACCAAGCAACGTTGTCACATTGCAAAAGTCGCAATTGAATGGACAGCCGCGCGAGAACTGAATGGGAATCGTGTCGTAATGCCTGAGATCCGCCAGCCGCCAGAGCGGAACGGGGGTTCGATGGATATCGGGAAATTCCGCCGAGGAATAGACGCGTAGAGCCCGACCCTGTGCCAGGTCCCGCAGGAACGGCGTTAGTGTCTCCTCAGCCTCATTCAAGACATAATGGTCAACCTCCGGGAATTGCTCATGTTCCATTGTGAAGAGCGGACCTCCCGCCACCACCCTGGAGCCAACTGCCTTACAACGTTTGAGAACCGCCCGTACCGATTCGCGTTGCACAACCATGGCACTGACGAAGACATAGTCTGCCCACTTCAGGTCTTTTTCGGATAGTTCCATCACGTTGAGATCGATCAGCCGTTTTTCCCACTCAGGAGGCAGCATCGCCGCAACGGTCAACAGACCCAGCGGGGGCGCACCGGCCTTCTTCCGAATAAATTTTAGCGCGTGTTTGAAACTCCAAAAGGTGTCTGGAAATTCGGGATAGACAAGCAGGATTTTCATTGGTGCTTTCTCCTGGTATCAACTCTTGGAGAAGCTGCGAAACCAATGCAGGATTCTTGCACCAGCTTTTTTCTGGTCTCTGAGTTGGGCCGTGATTGCCCAAAATGAGATCCTTTCACCACACTCACAAGTAACGAAATCTGACCCCATCGCATGATTGCCTCCCTTTGCCGCAGCGTCAACGACCGCGTTATTCGTTATCGTTCTCTTGCATGCAGGACACGTAATTTGGTTTTCCATATTCTTTCCTTTCCGGGTCACGACGAAAATTGGAATTAGCAGTCAATGAATCGTTCTGATCAGTTAAGCAGCCAGACTGATGTAAACCGTCTCACTACGCAAGCTGTAGCCGGCCCAATATGTTGCACCATCCACCTGGTACTTGTCCATCATGATCGCTCGTCCAACACCATCGGTTTGTTCCACGAACACCGTTTTCTGATCCGGCACCCGTGTGACGGTAATGTCACCATATCCCGCTTTACTGTTCCGGCTGTATAGCTCCACAATCTTCAATACCTGACCACTATTCATAAGGACCTCCACTCAATCATTCTGCGCATGATGTGCCGGCAGAAATTGAGACTCGGCAAATACTGTTCCCAAGAAGTGCTGTAGATGTGTCATCCTGTCAACTTTTTATTTGATCGATAACCTGGAAGGCCACTGCCTCTTCGCTTCTTTCATGAATCGATAGTGCTGCTTGAACCACCTCAGCAATCTGTTGTTCAGAGTTTGCCGGGATTACGGTAATCAATTTGTCTCGCTCAGGCTGTCTTGCCAATTCATCTGCCAAACGCCCTGTATGACTCAAGGCAATTACCCGACGGCCCTTCTCCAAACTCAACTCGATATCTTTCCGGGAAACCTCGCCACCGTTGATCAAGATCGTCAGAGACTTGTGATCTTTGGATAAGATCGTCGCTGCATCGCCAATCCAGGGAGACTCATCCCCAAACTGGCTGCCGGGTACAAGGATGAAATGGGAGTAATGAGGCTCCAATTGCCAACGCTCTTTTCCCCACCACAAAAATTTTGTACTTTGCGGTCCGCCAGGCCAGGCGGCAAACTCTTCAGGTACTATGCCAACCAAAGGGAAATTGTGATGATTCCGTTCTCTCGTCCGGCCGATTTCAGCCATCACACCGACATCTGTTCCTCCGCAAATGACAACGGCCCCCAGATCTTGTGCAATGACAGAAACGGTTTGGATGGCCTGTTGAGTCACTGCCGCATGTTCTTTGTCGATCTCACCGCCGATCAGCACGATGACTGGATACCGACCCTTCAATTGCAATTCTGCGATCGCTTGCGGCAGATTCGAACGCTCATCAGGAAAAACACACAACGCTTTCTGGTGTGGAAAATAGATCATTTCAGTACGCATCATTACCTTTCTTTCGCACGTTCAGAATTTCCAATGGGTCATCTGCCCGGTGTGATCGGCACAATAACTAATAAATTGGGCACAGGGGCGCTCTCTTTTGATTTAGAAAACTGGCGCAGCTTGTTATACACAAACACGATCGGATAGGCCAATAAAGTGAGCAGATCCATAACGATAAACAGCAAACTCAGTTTCATTGACTTTTCTCCTCGGCATTTCCGTTGAATAACTCCCTAATCCGTTTACTCCTCGCCAGATCGCGTCCGCGGTCAGCGCGGCGCTTTGCGTTGATCCGGTTGAAACTAAGGTTGCCTGGGCATTGACGCGCCCAACTTCGGCGGTAGCTGCCGCCTGATTGTCAGAGTTATTCTTCTCTTGAGTGAGTACGACTATCAGAGTTGCCTAGGCACACGCCTCGCAGGGCGTACTTGTTTGCGCGAGCACAACCAACGCTTCCGCCGAGGAGTCTCTATCAGGGTAGAACACGCGAATAGAATCAACATTCCCGACACAATTCCATAAATGGTGGCAGTCCGCAAATTATTCATATTAAACGATTATCCCTTGATTTATCCTACAACAAATGCCCCCCAGCCGCATCCATCAGCCGGGGAGTGTTGTTCTCCGCCATTCGGGGGAGGCGCTTACACCGCCAGTACTTCCATTTTGGAAATCCTGCTGATATGTTTCGCCTACCGTTGATTTTTTATTCAGACTCTTGCAGATAAAGGTGACTCATCTTCGCCGGTGAGAGATAAGGATTGATGGAACAGATTGGGTGGTTCAGGAGGTAGGGCTGCCTGCAAAATGGGTTCAGCTTTCTCAAGCAGATCCTTGAGCCGCTCCATACTGCTGGTCACCAAGCGAGGCGGCGTTCCTTCCATGTCTTCAATAGCAAGGCGCAGGCGTTCCTGTCGTTCTTTGAGATCTGAAACCCGGACCACGGTATCGGTCGCCAAACGGTCACTGACCAAAAGATTCCAAAGAATTTGGCAAACAACTGATAAGGGCGGTGCGACAATGATTCCCACCAAACCAAATGCATCTGCCATAGCGAGGAGTATGACCAAGGTCATAATAGGATTCACCCATTTGCGTTTGAGAAGACGTGGCTCGACCCAAACCTGCAGGGAAATCAAGACAATGAGCGTATAAAGAACCGTAAGAAGGCTAAGTTGCGCACCGGCCAGTAGCCCCAGTAGCAGTGGCAGAATCACGGCCAGGGCTGCTCCCCCGACGGGCACCAGCCAGGCTATCGCGCCAACCACAGCCAGTAGCGCCGGGTATCGGGATCCAAGCAGCCAATAACCAATGCCTAATAGCAATACTGCCAGGAGACTTTGGATGATTTCACTGCGTATGTAGGCGCCGAGATCATGCTCGAGCACCCGCCAAATCTCTCGAGCGGGCTTGCGTTGTTCGGATGGAAGTAGCGAGAGCCAGAGCCGTTCGAAATGATTTTGATTGATACTCCAGTACACACTCAGGAATAGAATAACCAGAAAACCGCTCACTATCCCACCAATGCCCTGGGTAAAGCCAAGAACAGCGGACAACATCAGTTGACGTTGGCTGGTGATTGCTTCAAAGAGTTTATCTGGTGTTAACAGCCATCGATTCAATGCCTGTTGGAACAAGCCACCTTCCAGCCAGGGGGGCAACATCCATGTATTTTGAATCGATATATTTTGGGCTAATTGTTGGAGATCACCAACCAATAATCTGCCAACAAGAAACACTAAGAAACCGAAGATGCCAAGGCTGACCAGGTAGAGCAAAATCAGAAGTAGACGTGTCACGAACATGCGTCTGGATTCGCTCTTAATGCTTGCAATGGGGCGAACTGTGGCCGCCAGCACAAGCGAGATCAGAACGTAAATGACTACAACACGAATTTGCCATAACGCTACCAATGCAAGCAAGGTAGTCATGACGGCCGTACCAATCACCAGGAGTCGTTTGGTCACTTTATTTCCGACTGATTCGCTCTGGCCAATAATGCATTCAGGCTGGTTGTAATCGTCTCAATCTCATCCATGACTTGTTCAATCTGTATGATTTTTTGATCTGAGCCTCTTTTTTTGAGCCGCGACTGCTTGCGAAGATCCTGGATCAAATCCTGTGCTTCATAACGGAGGCGGCTTGCGTAATCGCGGCCTTCCGAAACCTCCAGTTCCACCGTCACGGATTGAAAGACGAAATGATTGAGCGCAAGCTGAATAAGGGCTGCCATAGGGATCGCCATCAGTGCTCCGGCAATACCGAACAAAGAGCTAAAGGCAAAAAGGGCCAGTAACGTGACAAATGGATTAACTCCCACCGCTTTCCTCATGATACGAGGAACCAGCAGACTGTTTTCCAGCTGCTGAATGACGATCGTCGCCACCACAACCCAAACCAGCCGGTCAGGCCCAATGGATAAACCAACCAGCGCGGCCGGGATAGCGCCTAGTAGCGGTCCAATCGTCGGTACTGCCTCCATCACACCTGCTGCAATCGCAAGCACCAGCGCATTGGGCAGGCCAATCAATACGTAAGCCACCAGCGCCATGATACTAATGACAAGACAAAGGAGGCCCTGTCCGGCAAGATAAAAACCAACCTTGGCTTCCATGGCCAAAATAAGTTCACTAATACTGTCGCGCTGATCCTGCGGAATTAGTACGAGGAATGTCTTGATAATGCGCGGCCCATCGAGCGTCCAATAGAAAGTTAATACCAGGATCAAAATGGCTGTAAAGATAACCTGAGCTGCCAAGCTTGCGTAACCCAACACCTGCCCTGCTGAAGCCACCACATCTTGCCCCGTTTGTTGCGATATACGTGGAATTAGGCTGGGTAATGTAGCTGGGAGTAACTG
>JBGPNQ010000021.1:0-28685 GCA_041487615.1 Anaerolineae bacterium | reverse complement strand
TACGCATGTAATGCAGCATGCTGAATATGGGTTCACTGTGAATCTGCCACTGGAGGTCGTATTGCAGGATAACTTTTTGCTTGCCACACATTTCAACGGCGAGCCTATTTCAACGGATCATGGATACCCGTTGCGTGGTGTTGTAGGACATATTCCCAGCGCGAAACATCTCGAGACCCCCTATTTCTGGAAAGGCGCAAAATGGCTCCGTTCTCTTGAATTCATGCCGCGCGATCGGCGAGGATTCTGGGAACAGGCAGGATACCATAACCGTGCAGATGTATGGCGTGAGCAGCGCTTCGGTTAAGATAATTCGACGGCAGAAATCTGCCGTCGAATTATTTCAGGGTCGCTTGTCCAGCGTAACTGTGACATCCATTGTCTGCCCATCACGGATAATGCTAAGGACCACATTATCGCCAGGCGATTTATTTGTAAGCAGGTAACTCAGCAACTCATCGAATGTATTAACGGGGTGCCCATCGATGGCAGTGATAAGATCGCCGCCTGCGTTCACATTTGGAAGACTGGTAGGTTTGTCGCCACCATGAATGCCTGCCTTATCCGCAGGGCCGCCGGGCGTAACACTGACAATATATGCTCCCGTATATGTTTTCAATCCGAGCGCCTCAATTTCGGCAAGGGGCATGTCACTGCGAGACTCAATTCCCAGATATGGGAAATCATATTTGCCGTCTTTAATCAACCCCGCAGCGACACGTTTCACAAGATTAATGGAGATGGAGAAACCAACACCGGAGTTCACTGCATTCCCGGTCGTTTGGTCAACGTTCTCGGTCCGGATGGATTGATTGACGCCGACCACTTCACCGGCCATATTGAAAAGCGGACCGCCTGAATTACCCGGGTTGATGGCTGCATCGGTCTGAATAATATCGGCGTTACTGAAGAAGCCGCCTCCAGGCGATTGGGTCGATGGTTGAGTACGTCCCAACCCTGAGACAATGCCTACCGTCATGGTACCATTCAAACCGAATGGATTGCCAATTGCAACAACGGTCTGTCCAACTTGTAACTGGCTTGAGTCGCCAATCGCTAACGCATGGATTTGCTCGGATGGGGCATCCACTTTCACGACAGCAACATCCGCATCGGCACTGGTGCCAATCACTGTTCCATGGGCCTTATATCCAGAGGCAAAATCCACTTCCACCTCGCTGTTGCCATGCACCACATGCTCATTTGTAACGATATGCCCACCGCCGTCAAATACAAAGCCGGAACCCAGGGCAGTGCCTGTGTTAATGGAAACAACACCCGGAAGAACCTGTGCATACATGGCAACAAGTGCATTGTCACTTTTCGTCGGATCCGGGCCATCTGGCAGAACGGGAGGGGCGACTTCAATTGCCGGTCCAGCTGTCGGCTGGGCAACAGCCGGAACTCCACCCATCTGGCAGGCTAGGGATGCAAGCACCAAAATCGAAACAACTATTAGAACACGTTTCATGTTTCCTTCCTAAAATTTAAGCCGCGAGGCTTCATCCAAAAGTTCATGTTGTTTTGCAGAAAGATATTTCGGGATTTGAACTTTCAGGCGCACATACAGGTCGCCTTTTTGATTTGGGTTCTTGAGGTTGGGCATTCCGCGTGCAGCCAGTCGGAAGACCTGTTCAGGTTGTGTACCCGCTGGAATGTTCAATTTTAATTTTCCATCCAGGGTTTCAACTTCTGCTTCGCCGCCGAGGATGGCTGTGAACACATTGACCGTTGCGGTCATATGCAGGTCATTGCCACGGCGCTCAAACCGGCTATCGTCGCTGACATTCACGATCAGATATAGATCCACTCCATTCGGACCGGCGCCGGCCACGCGGACTTTTGACCCGGTACGCACGCCTGCAGGAATACGCACTTGTTTTTGGTTCCCATTATTTAGGATCAGCCGCGTGGCACCCCGGTATGCCTCCTCGAGGCTGATATCAACAGGCTGTTGATATCCCTGCGGGCGCCCTCGCGTCGCTTCCGCCTCGCGCATACCAAAGATGGTCCGAAAGAAATCAGAGAACCCTCCGCCACCGCCTGCAAACAAGTCCTCGAAATCATCGATATTCACGCGCGTGCCACCCGGGGAACCACCTACATAATCTCCCCAGTTAAAATCGCCGGGCGCGCCACGTCTCTGCCAGTTTGAGTAGTCGCTGCCCAACCTGTCATAATGCTGGCGCTTCGTGGGATCGCTCAGGACCTGATACGCTTCGTTGATTTCCTTGAAGCGTTCTTCAGCCTGTTTGTTATTTGGGTTTCGATCGGGATGATGTTGTTTGGCCAGATCACGATATGCCTTGCGGATATCCTCTTCGCTGGCCTTACGATCCACACCCAGAATTTTGTAGTAGTCTTTGTAGTCCATAAAGGTGATTCTCACACTTCGCAAAACGCATGTCAAGCACACGAATGGATGATTAACATAACTCTAATTCATTAAATGCGGATGAAAGGCCGAATCTTACGCAGTCGACTATTAGTTCGGTTAAGGCACGCCAAGCGTCGCGAATAGTTTGGCGAAAATTCGCGGCGATTAGTGAAGCTGTTTCGTCAAATAGAGCTCCCCGCGTTCGAAGCCGCGCTCGAGATAATATGCCCGCGTTCCCACTGCTGAAATGACAGCCATGCGCCTAAACCCGTTTGCCCGCGCGATGGATTCTGCCTCCTCAAGGAGACGCGTCCCCAAACCAACATGTTGGGCCGCGCCCTTCTTCTCTGCGCCGACTGGCAGTGACTGTCCATAAACGTGCACTTCGCGGATCAGCGCCGCGCCCTCGAGGTCGCTGATTCCGGTTTGAGGCGACTCCCTGCCCGGAAGTGATAAACGGACAAAGCCCGCCAGCTTATCGTCAGGTGTAACGTAGGAGAGGAAGTGTTCATCTGCTGGACCGGATTGATAAACCATGTCATCCAGCTTTAGCGACTCCAAAAGGACTGTTTTTCCGCGCACTTCGCGGCAGCGCACACATTGACATTGGGTCCCACGTCGCTTCATCTCATCATGGATATCCTGCCTCAAACTTGTGCGTCGATTCCCTTCCACAACATTGGTAGAGGGAATATCGCGTATCACGCGGTTGACGCGGCAATAACGCGGAATAGTCGGTTTGACGTCAGCGATGAGATCGATCAATTGTTCAGTCGTATATGGATGGAACTCTCCGCGCTGCCAGTATTCATACAGCTCTGCATTCGCCAACAATTGATTCGGATAGATTTTGATTTCGTCCGGACAAAAACCATCCCATAAACGCACGAAATCTTCGCGGTCTGCTTCAGGAATGGCGCCCAGAAGATTTGGCATCCAGTGCAAAACAATTTTGAATCCTGCCGCGCGCAAAAGAGCAGTTGCCTGTCGTGTACAGTCCACATCATGTCCTCGTTTATTGAGCTCCAGGATGCGATCATCCAGACTCTGTGCGCCCATTTGAACCTTGGTCACGCCCAGATGACGAAGCCAGCGAATCTCATCAGGAGTGATCTCATCCGGTCGCGTTTCGATGACAAGTCCTACGTTGCGGTGATGAGCTGTCTCGTTGATTGTTTGGGCTTGCTCGAGTTCACCCTCACCTGTCCTTTGGACACCCTCTCCCAATGGGAGAGGGGCTGGGGTGAGGGCATTCATAGCTTCAAAACATCGCGTGATGAACCATTCCTGATAATCGCGCCGGTAGGACGACCACGTACCACCCAGGATCAATAGTTCAATCTTATCGGTTGGATGCCCCACTATTTTGAGCTGCTCGATCCGTGAGCGGACTTGCGCGTATGGGTCGAAATCATGTTCCAGACCGCGCATCGCGCCGGGTTCGTCGGGCAGATACGATTTCGGCATCCGCACGTCGGTGGGGCAAAAGATACATTTGCCCGGACATGGATAGGGCTTCGTCAGAACGGTGACCGTTGTGACGCCCGAAAGCGTACGCATGGGCTTCATCCGAATCCGGTCGAGCAGCTGCGCGTCCTCGTCCATTTCATTGGCTTTGACCAGTTCGTTATAAATCGACACCAACATGGACTTATTCAAATATCCCCCGCCGGGGATGGGATGGCTGCGAAGCGTGCGAGTTACGTCTCGTCCGCGTCGAATTTCCTCGAGCACCAGACGAGCGAGTTCTTTTTTATCGGGTGTGAGGAGATGCGTTTCGCGCCAGCGTTCCTGTCGTTCTGTTTGCATAATTTTTTGATTTTTCCTCGGTGGTCGAGTAGACACGAGCGAAAGCGAGTGTCATATCGAGACCACTATTTTTAACCAAATACCAACTGTCTTTCAAGCTTGCTGGTCTCGATACGCCCTGCAAAGGCGGCGGGGCTACTCGACCAGCGGAGGATCTACCGAAGAGACATCCAGTATAAATTCCTGTTTTACTTCTGAAACATCCTTGTGAGAGAACATGGTTGTGTGAAGTCCGCATTCGGTCTTGCCGCGGCCCGACCAGCGACCCGCGCGCTCATCGTCATTCAATCCAACAGCCACCGTGCACGGCGAACAGCCAATGCTGCGATAGCCTCTTTGAAATAATGGATGCGCCGGCAGACGATGTTCTTCCGAATATTTCTTCACATCCGCCTTCGTCCAGTTTAGAAGTGGATTGATCTTCAAGAGTCCATCTTCCTGCAATTCAAGGATTTTCGCATGTGCCCGCACAGATGTCTGGTCGCGGCGAATACCGCTGATCCAGGCCTTCATGTCTTTCAAACCTCGTTGCATGGGTTCGACTTTATGGATGAAGCAGCAAAGATTGGGATCATCCACGGGCAACGAGCGGGTACGTTCACGCGCGAATTCATCCCAGCGCGTATTGCGGTACAGATCCAACACGTTCAATTGCCAGTGTGAGGCCAGTTGTTCGCGGAACATTAATGTTTCCCAAAAATGGTAACCCGTATCGAGAAAGAAGATCAAGATATCGCGACGAACCCGCGATGCCATATGCAACAGCGGCACCGACTGTGTTTGAAACGAGGAACTCAGGGCAATCTGCGGCCAGAACGCGTCCACAGCCCACTGGATGATCTCCTGTGGCGTCTTCGTTTCAAAGTCGAGGGATAATCTCTCAAGCTCTTCCGCAGAAAACATGCAAGGATTATACCGTTATAATCGCGCCATGGACTCAGGCACAGCCACACGCTTAATTGAAATTAATCGGGATTTTTACCGCCGTTTCGGGGATTCATTTTCCGCAACACGGCGCCGAATTCAGCCTGGAGTGCGCCGTATATTGCAGATGTTGGATGGAAATGAATCCATATTGGATCTGGGGTGTGGAAACGGAGAGTTTGCGCGTGAGCTGGCAAATCGCGGTCATTGCGGCTCGTATCTTGGCCTGGACTTCAGCCTGCCCCTGCTCCGAGATGCAGAGTCCATGCCGGAGGGTTTTTCCGCTACATTCATGCAGGCAGATCTTACAGAACTATCAGCAAATCAATTTGTGATGGAAAGTGGAAAGTGGAATATAGTCACTGCATTTGCTGTGTTGCATCATATTCCATCAGCTGAAATTCGGTTGAGCATTTTGCGAACAGTGCATGGTTTATTGCAGGATAACAGCGGGTTTCTTCTTTCCAATTGGCAATTCCTGAACAGTGAAAAACTCAAGGCCAGGATCAAGCCCTGGAATGCCGTGGCAATTCAAGCATCCGATGTGGATGCGGGGGATTATCTGCTCGATTGGCGCAGCGGCGGGGAGGGACTGCGGTATGTACATCACTTCAGCGAATCTGAATTATCCGCACTGGCACATCATAGCGGCTTTCGAGTGGTGGATACTTTCTATTCTGATGGTATGAGCAGGGATTTGGGACTTTACCAGATTTGGAAAATTGATTCCTAAATACTGATCGAGACGCGATTACGTCCCTTGTGTTTCGAAATATATAAAGCCTGGTCGGCTCGAGCGATCAGGGATTCAAGATTGGTAGTCTTGTCATCCTTGGATGATACACCAACACTTACGGTGATGCTCACGTCACCTGCAGTAGTCTTAAATGGATTCACAGTAATTGATTTACGCAAACGTTCCGCCACCATTACAGCGGAATCGCGATCAGTTTCAGGCAAAAGTATAATAAACTCTTCACCGCCATATCTTCCCAGAAAGTCAACTTCACGCACGGAGCCAACACAGCAGCGTGCAAACTGCTGCAGTATTTCATCACCAATTTGATGTCCATAATTGTCATTGATATTTTTGAAGTGGTCGAGGTCAAGCATCATACATGAAAACGGGCGGTCCATACGCTGGGCGCGGGAGAATTCTACCCGTCCCAGTTCGAAGAGATGACGTCTGTTCTTCAAACCGGTCAACGGATCCGTCAGGGCAAGGCTTTGAACTTCCTGAAAAAGACGCGCACGTTCCAAGGACGTCCCGATCTGTTTTGCAAAGATCGACATGATCGGCAGATCGGATTTGGTAATATCCCTGCCCCAGACCCATAAAATGCCAAGCAGGTTTTCTTCGAAAACCAAGGGCAACCGTAACGGCTCCATACCTCGCGACACGCCGATCCTTTCCAGTATTGCCTGAACTCCTTTCTTATTGATCCTGGTGAATAATGCATTGATTTCCTCCTCCGGGTTGGGAATCGTGGCAGGTCGAAGCATTTCCTCGGTATTCAATATTGCTTCCAGTTTACGGAGCGGGAAGGTGTATTTGACGAGAGGATAACCAAGTCCTTTCTCCACGATTTCAAGCAGTTGTGACTGAAGGGATGTGTAATTGAGCGTGAAAATTTTTTGCCTGGCATCATATAAAGCCATGATGCAGGTAAGACCAATCTTTTCCAACTCGGTTCCCATGGTTTGAAGGACTTGATCCGGGTCGAGAGACCTTTCGATTTGGGTCGTGATCTGCGCAATGGAATAAATCAGGTCTTTGGCGTGAGCAAGCTGATCCAGTATGACCCGTTCGTCGTGTGCTTTGCGGAGTTGTTCAATGGCGGTGGCGAGCTGCCCGGCAAGGGTTACCAGCAAACGTTCATCTTCAGCGGTAAATGCGTCCCTTTTCGTGCTTTCCGCGTTGATCACACCCAGGATCCGTTCCTTGAATTTTATGGGCACACATAACTCGGAAACCGTGCGATCGTCCATTTCGATATAGTGAGGAATGCGACGCACATTGCCAATGCGTTGAGGCAGTCCATTTTTGGCAACCTGGCCGGTAATTCCCATTCCAAGGCGCACTTCCTGCATGGGCAGCCCTTCAACCGAATAAAAACGATAGGACGGATGGGCGTGTAACGTTTCAGTATTTTGATCCAGAAGCATGATCCCAAAATTATCAGGAAATAGATTTTGGCCAATAATATCTGTCACCCGTTCGATCAATTGATCTTCATTATCTGCTTCCGTGGCTGTCAATGCGACGTCGTGCAGCGCAGTTAATTGACGGACACGCTTGCGTTCCTCCTCCAATAGCTGCGATTTCGCTAAAACCAGCGCCACCTGTTCTGCTGTAATTCCCGCGTGAGTGATTTCTTCCTCGCTGAAGGAACGTTTATGTTCATATCCCAAAAGGATCGCACCCAATTTATGCCGTTGCGTAATAAAGGGAATGCCAAGCATGGAGTGGCTGGGAAAGATGGCAGCAATCTGAGAACTAATATGGGGTGAATGAGCGATATCCACAACCGGGATTGGTTGGTTGGCCTGCATCACCGAGGTTGTTAAAGTGATTTCTCCGGGTTCGAATTGCATATAGGGATAAATATCCTTCATGGAGCCATAGGCAACCGTAGGAATGGGAATTTCCTTTTTTTCATCCCAGAAAGCAAAAAACGCATCGTCCGCTTTGAACAGGGTGGCAAGCTGCTCGGTCAGGATTTCAAGGGTAACCTGAAGACTGTCAGCGTCGAGAGCCATGGCAGTGATTTGGTTAAGTAGTTCCAGGAATTCTGTATGCGATTCGCGGGCCTCTTCATATTGTTCAAGTTTCAGAATTGCATGCCTGCGTCCTTGCGTCAGAGAGCTCAGTGCGCCAGTCACCAGGGCAACCAGCAACAGGGAAACCATGCGTATGATATTGACTGGGTCAAAAAAAAGGGCGCTTAGGGAATGACCCGCATGCAACTGCAGGGACACGTTCATAGCAATACATAAGATGGCAAGGGTTATCCCTCCTCCAATGCCGAAAAACCAGCCTGCAACCATTACCGGAATAGTTGCAAGCGATGCAATACCAATTCCCAGTTGAGTGTAGCGGCTCATGAAAACCTTTGCATACAAAGCAAAGGTCAAAAACACCAGGAAGAGAGGTAGTATATGGCGGCGCAGGTCAGTAAATCTGTTCATATGAAACTTAATACGAAGTAACAAATCAGAATACTGTGCAGGTCTTCCAGTTATCATATTTGAATTCTATGTCCCCGACCAATGAAAATGTGTTGCAGTTTCGAAACACGCCTCAACACAATTCTGTATGCAAAAATGGGTGATTCCCCCACTAGCCGTATGGCGGCCCGATCCTTTCAAACGTTGACATTGTTCGGATTCATGATGTATTGCCACCAATTGTTGTGGATGCCATTTTTGCGCCCAACAGTTTTAGGCATATGGTTCAACCACCAGACATGATGTTTACGAATATCTCCGTTCCCCCAATCATTGGCAGTAACCTTGCGCGTCAGCCCTTTGAAATCCGGAAAGTTGTACAGCCAATCATCACATTCACTTAATACTGTGGAGGGATTGTTCCAGTCGTAATCGCGGTCGCTATTCGGCGCAAAGTGGACATTGCCTAACGCTGCATTTCCCGGGCTGATTTTGTCATAGCGGCTGAACCGCTCCCACAGATTATCCTCTCCGCGCAATCTTTCGAATGTCTTTTGCATTATGGATTCGGCACGATGTCCCAGATTTTCGAGCATTTCACCGACGCCCCGTTCGTAGGAAAAACCCATGATGACGAACCGCCGCAAGGAAGCCTGCGTGTTTCTCAAAGGAGGTGCATTGCACCAGAAGGCATCGGGACCGGCCATAATGGATTCGTAGAAACCAGCGTGAGGGAAGTTAAAGATCCATACTTCGTCGATTTCATTTTTGGCAACGCGTTGAAGGATGTTAAAGCGGTCGATGATCTCGTAATAGTTCGCTTCCTGTGGCATATAGGGATGTCGCACACCGCGGATGACATCGAGATATGTCTGCGCGTCATACTGAAAACCATCTATTTTTGCAGGAAAGGCGTCCACGTCGATACGCTGGATGATCTGATAGCGGACAAGTCCGCTACTTACCTGCAACACCTCGGACATATATCCCCTGGCGAGTTCCTCCACCGTGTTCCAATGCATATAGCGCGAAAGTTTTTGGCCGGTTAATTTGTCCATGCTGGGTTCATAGACAATGACAAGCGTTCGGAGAATTGTTTGTTGTGCAGGCTCGGTTTCGCTGTCAGGAGCGATCATCAGCTTCGGAGGAGCAGGCGTGGTTTTTCTTCGGCGAAGAGGGGATAAAAGGGAATCGAGGATTGACATAGGATTCCTTTACTGGCACGAAATCAAAAGTTCAAAAAAACTCGCGTCTCTGTGTCTTCATCATCCCCGAATGGGGACAGCGACTCGCAATTTACGGAAGATTGGTCGCGAAGTAAAGTTGATTGCCGATCGCAAGGTAAAGGACGTAATTCGGGCTGACTGCCATCGCGCTAACGGGACCGGATTGGAATGGGTTACTTTTACCAGCATACCCTGTGACCTGGTTCTGCAGTTCAAGTGAGCGAGGTGATAAACGATAAACACTTTGACGGTCTGCATCAAGCAAAAGGACAACCGGGTTGGGTGGATTGGTGAGGGTCATTTGAGTGAAATGTGCCTGGGCAAAAACATCAATATCGCGATGGGCGGGATAATTATCGATGCGGGGCGCGGGGTCTGTGCAACGGGTGGGCGTTTCAGCAATGCGGCTGAATGTGCAGGAGGTGAGATGTCCATCTGCATGAAGCAAATAGAGATCGTCACCGCTTACTGCCATGTCAATGGAGTTTTCGATGTTCGGGATCTGGTTACCGAAATAGAAATATGGCGTGTCGGTGAATGAGCTATCCTTACCGACGAAAACCCACACGGCCCGTGACGTCGCATCGAGCACATAAAGGTTTCCGTTATCCAACGCAAAGGAAGTGATACGTCCCCAGTTTGTGTTGGGCAAGGCAGGAAGTGGGAACGCCTGAGGCACCTGTCCGGGAGAACAATACAGAAGGTTTCCGCTCGTGTCTATTCCCAATACGGTCGCACCCACGGCATTCACTTTTGGCAAAGCAAGAACATCCACGAGGCTGCCAACCTGATAACCGGCGTAGGTGCCCGGCTGGCAGCTAAACGCGTTGTCAAGTTCGAGGCTGCGTCCGGTAAATGAGGCATGAAGAATATTGCCACGCTCGGCATCGAGCATGTAAAGCTCGCTCTCACTTGCAGCCAATCGACTGATTTGTGTCGAGCCGCTGATTCCATTTGCGAAGGCGGGGACGAATTCAAGGCGCAGTATACCCATCAGCTTATCGAGGTTTGCCTGTGCATCATCGCGCACCAGGTTCAATTCAGGCGTGTCGCGATAGTCATCTGCCTGGTTCACATAATCCAGCACTTTGAGCCATTCATCGCGCTGTCGTGTGGGGTCGGTTTCACTCACGGCGCGGTCACGTTCCACTGTGGCATTCAGGTACAGTTCGCGGTAGCGTTCACTGAGTCCATATTTGTTATAAATAACCCATGACACGACCGATACGATCAGAGGAATGACCAGAGCGATAAATATCAACAAATAAGTGGGAACCGCGAAAGGCTTACTTGACTCCGCACCGGGGAGTAAACGCGGGATGAATTTCTGAATGAAGGCAGCCAGACGCTCGTTCACGCGCCGCCCGGTTTTGATCCCGCCAACCATTACTTTTGCCATCTGACGCGTCGCTTCGGCATGTGCATTCGACCTGACCTTTGCAGGCTTGCTCTCCACAATGATTGGTTCTTCCAAAACCTCTTGTTCATTGTCTTCTTGAATTTCCGGTTGAGACGTTGATTTGACAATCGGCGTCGATATGGGTTCGACTGCTTTTACGCGTGGAATGGAGGGCGGAAAATTGCGCGGGCCGGTCGTAGACTCTGTCTCTTGTTTTGGGAGAGGCAGCGCGCTTTCAGGTTGTGGCGGGATCGCGTACGCAGATGGTTGAACCATATGTGCGGCAAAATCTGCCAGCGCATCCAGTTCCTCTTCGGAGATGGAGGGAGTCGCGGCCGGAGAATTGGAGATGATTTCATCCAGTTCCTTTTCGGCAGGCGGCTCAGTTGACACGGCTGCGACAGGCTCCTCAACAGAGGGACTACTCTGACGGATATCCGCGGCAACTACCGGCGGAGCCTGGTGCGGCGTACCTGTTTCAGGTCTCAGTACCGTAATCGTCCCATGTCCAATATGAGCCTGGATCAATGCCGCGTTCAGGTCGCCCTGAGTCAAATTAAGTTTGCGGTAGCTTGCCTCCAGAGAAGTGGGCGGACGTTCATTCAAAAGATCCGCTTCCCAATCCTTGGGGAATTTTCCGCATAGTGCAAGCAAATCCTGGGTGTGAAATTCGACCTGCGAAAGGTACGATTGTACGCTCTGACTCGAACCAAGTCCCTTGCCCGAAAGAGCGGGATCATAAATGTGACGCGACTTCCCCTCACTCACCCAAACCGCATGCGTGGGTCCGCTGAGCAATAGCGTACACTGCTCGGCGCGCACCACAGCCAGCGCAAGAAAGCCCAATACATATTGCCCGCGTCCTGTGGTCGAAAGGTTGCGCTCCAACAGAACATTATTGATGTTCTCGGCCGCCTTGCGCATCGCAAATGTCAGCGAACCCGTTGTTTGATAGAACGAGGTCGCCGTATTATTGAGCAGTCCTTTGAGTTCAGCGGCTGCAAACGTTGCATTGCCCGAAAGCATCAGATAGACAATCAGGTTGTCGTGCTCGCGTCCACGCGCGATTCTGCGCGGTGGTGTAACAACCAGTAAACCAGGCAGGTCGGCTGACTCCTGTCCGTTGATTCTATGAATGGGGAGAATGGTTAAGTCGTAAGTGGCCACGGCGTAAGAATGGAGGAAAAGTTGACATCATTATACTGGTAAAATTTCATTGCGGGATGAACGACACACTGACACACCAAGGATAAACACTTTTCATGGATTTCTTTTTGCACAAGGATTTTTCAGAGCTCTCTGAAAGCACATGGAACGCGCTGGCGGAGCAAAGTATCACTGATACGCCATTCTCGCGTTACGAATATCTTTGCGAATGGTGGCAGACTCTCGGTGGCGGGGAATGGAATGTAAGGGATGGCAGCCGCCATCCCCTGCTGGTTTTGGTCTCTGCGAAGGAGAAGGATCAACTCATCGGCATCGCGCCTTTCTTCCTTGCCGATTATGATGGTCAACGCGCGCTCATGCTCCTTGGCAGCATCGAAATTTCTGACTATTTGGATTTGATCGTCCGTGCAGAGGATCACGCGCGTTTCCTCTCGGGACTTTTGGATTTTCTCGCCTCTTCCGTCCCCGATGGTTGGTCCGCGCTCGATTGGTATAACCTCCCCGATTCCTCTCCCACCTTGGCCGCGCTCAAAGCCGAATCCGCTGCACGCGGCTGGACACATCACGAAGAGATGTATCGTCCCACGCCGCGTATCGCCTTGAACGGCTCATTCGATGAATATCTTTCGCGCGTGGAAAAGAAACAACGCCACGAAATCCGCCGCAAGATGCGCCGCGCTGCCGAAAGCGAGAAGAAGGTGCGCTTTCATGTGATCGGTTCAAACGCGGATATTGGGGCCGAGATGAATTCGTTCTTTGACTTGATGGTACAGGACCCGAACAAGGAGAAATTCCTGCACCCCGAAATGCGCGAGCAGATGACAATCACCATCCGTAACGCTTTCGAACGCGGTTATCTCTGGCTCGCGTTTTTGGAAATAGAGGGAGTGAAAACCGCGGCATCGCTGAACTTCGATTACAGGAACAAACTCTGGGGCTACAACTCTGGCGTCGGACGCGAACACATGGAGCTCTCCCCCGGCTGGGTGCTGCTGTCCCACGTCATTCAATGGTGTTGTGAAAACAATCGTTTTGAATTCGATTTCATGCGCGGGGATGAGGAATACAAGTACCGTTTTGGAGGGCTGAACAAGTATGTGATGAGGGTGAAAGTTACAAAATAATGCTGATGATCGATATGATAATATTTGCCTCGGAGGCGCCCTATGCGTGACATAACCAACGACATCCTTGAACTGATCCGCCGCACATCATCCAGTCTGCCAAAGGATGTAGAGGAGCGATTGCGGGCATCCATTGAAAAGGAAGAACCGGGCTCGGCGGCACGCGGCGCGCTGGAAACCATCCTCAAAAATGTCGAACTCGCGCGTGCCAATTCCACGCCGATCTGCCAGGATACGGGCACGCCGATCTTTTACGTCCATTATCCTGAAGGATGGAGCACGCGCAGGCTGCGGGAGCAGGTTCGCGCCGCGATGGTGGAAGCCACAAAACGGTCGTATATGCGACCGAACGCTGTCGACGCGATCTACGATAAGAACAGCGGAGACAATTTGGGCGGAGAGGACTTCCCGTACATTCATTTTGAGGAAATGGATGCAGACCAGCCGCTGGTGATCGAACTGATGCTAAAAGGTGGCGGATGTGAGAACGTTGGGGCGCAGTATTCGCTGCCCGATAACCGGCTCGGCGCGGGGCGCGACCTGGCGGGAGTCCGCAAGGTGGTGCTGGATGCCGTCCAACAGGCGCAGGGAAAAGGATGCGCTCCGGGAATATTGGGTGTTTCCATCGGTGGTGACCGCGGCTCCTCGTATATAAAGTCAAAGGAAGTTCTGTTCAGCAAAATGGGCACGCGCAATGAAGACCCAAAAATCGCTGAACTGGAGGAGCGTCTCACCAGCGAAGCCAACGAGATGGGAATCGGACCGATGGGATTTGGCGGACAAACCACGGTTCTGGATACCAGGATCACAGGGATGCACAGATTGCCCGCATCCTATTTCGTGTCCGTTTCCTATATGTGTTGGGCTTATCGCCGTCGAAAGATGATCGTACGTGATGATAAAGTGGAATATGATTAGCCAGTCATCACATTTCCAGCTGGTGTTTCTGGCATGAGTATGCTCATGCTCTTTGCCGAGACAGAAACGTAACGGAGCCCGTGTACACGGGTTTCGTTTTGTGTGATTACTGTTTCATCTTTCTTGTTTTCTACAAGAGTGCTTCCAGTCGGGAGCCTGTTGATCACCAAGTAACACTCTAAATCCTTTCAAAGAATTCATCCTGCAAGCGTTTGGTTTCGGTATCACCCTTGATGGCGCGGATCACCTTTGCAAAGGCTCGGGCACGCGCATCCAGCCAGCGATCCCCTTTCTCTGCCGTCGCGGGGATTCCATCGCCGCAGTAGTGAGACGGATAATCGGCGTACCACCAGATGCCAACGTCCACGCCAGCATCGCGCAAATCCTTGAGGCGGTTCAAAGGCATGCCTTCGCCATTTGTGGGGAGGGCTTCCATCCGCACCAGCTCGGGGCGGATCGCCAAAATCGCGCTGGTCTCTTTCTCACCCGCGTGACCATCGACGGTCGTCTCCCACTGTGATTTGATCATCGCTTCATCTTCCTCGCTGAAATCGGGAGTTACGACATAGACCACATAATCACGCGGAGCCGCCAACTGTATCTGCGCAAAATAATGGATGAGGTAGTCGTTGCCGCCGTGCGCGTTGACAAAGACGATCTTCTTGAGTCCATTGCGCGCGATCTCGCGACAGACATTCTCCAGGAGGCGGATGGTCAGATCCGCTTCGATGCCGATACATCCGGGGTAATGCCTCGCCTCCAAAATCTGGGTGAAGATGTAATCGGGGAAAACAATGGCGGGCTCCAATGCTGCGGCGCGATTACATGTTTCGCGCCCGATGAACATATCTGTTGCAAGCGGCAGATGATGTCCGTGCCGCTCGATGCAGGATAGCGGAAGCAGGCACACACCTTCCGCTTTTTGAACCGCATCTGTGAAAAGATCCCCAGTTAATTCATCCCAACGCATATTCAATCTCCTTTTTGATTTTTCCTGGATATTCTGACTATACAACGATTTTCCCCATAAAACAACTGATATTTGCATCGATCTATTTTGCGAGCATTTCCAGCAAACCAGTCGGATATAAGATGGATTTCCCCTCACCAAATTCAGCAATATTCTTCCATACCGCGCGGATCTCCTCCCCATTTGCCTCCCTGCCCAGGACCACGGCCTGCTCATACAGGCCGGACTCTTTCAATACTCCATCATAGATCAATATGATCTCGTGACTCGCAATCCCGTCGAAGGTGAAGATATTCTCTACCGTGCCAAGATACACCAGGCTTTCTCCATCCACGTCCGCATTCAGTTCCTCCATCAGTTCACGACGCACCGTTTCGATACTGGTTTCACCAAATTCGATCCCGCCTCCAAGCGGCCGATAAAAATATTCATCCTTTACAGAATCGTATCCTTGATTCACAAGAATGCGATTGTTGTTGCGAAATATACAAATAGCTAATGGACGTATTCGTTTCTTTTTCATATTCCCTCAAAAAAGTAGGTCGGATTGGCAATCCGACCTACGAGGTTAGAGTGAAATCAATTCAGGGAGTCTCTGCGAACGCACGTCAACGAGGTTCGCCTGCATCGACCAGGGTCCTGTCCAGGTGACAGTGACCGGCAAGATTTTGCCCTTCAAGTCCTCGTCCGATTCGACAAAGACAAGCTTATTCGTGGGCGTGCGTCCCCGCCAGCGGTTCTTCACCTTGTCTTCAAATAACACTTCCACCGTTTGACCGAGATATTTCCTGTTGATGCCGGCAACAATTTCTTCCTGCAATTCTTCCAACATACGGAAGCGGCGCATCTTCTCATCATCTGAGATGTTGTCGTCCATACGGCGTGTCGCAACGGTCCCTTCGCGGGAGGAATAGCGCGCCAGGTGGGCGACATCTAACTTGAGATCCGTCAGGACACGATAGGTTTCCATGAACTGCTCATCTGTCTCGCCGGGGAAGCCCACGATAATATCCGTGGCTATGGAGCAATCCGAAATCCGCTCACGGATTTTCGCAACAAGGTCGCGATAATCCTGCTGAGTGTAGCCGCGCTTCATATTGAGGAGAACTTCGTCATCGCCTGCTTGAATGGGAACCTCGATATGCGGCATCACCTTGGGAAGCTCAGCGACGGCATCCATGAGATCTTCGCCAAAATAATTCGGATGGGATGTCAGGAAACGGATACGTTCGATCCCATCCACTTCATGAACCACGCGCAACAAGCCTGCGAGATTGGGACCATCCGGAATATCCTTGCCATATCGGTCCACGATCTGACCGAGCAAGGTGATTTCCTTGACACCCTGCGCGGCAAGCGAACGGATCTCAGCGACAATATCCCCCACCGGACGGCTGCGCTCGACGCCGCGCCGGAACGGGATGATACAGAACGTGCAGGCGTGTGAACAGCCATAGACGATCGGAACATGCGCGCTGACAAGTTGCCCGCGTTCGTGTTGCGGAAGGATGAGTTCATCGTCCATCATCAGGAAGCGGCGGGTCGTCTCGGAATCTTCCAGGGAACGGACCTCGCCCTGGCTCAGATAGGATACGAGCGGTCCGGGGTCGGAGGGAGGTGAGAAGACATCCACGTAGGGAAGCTTTTCGCGCAGTTTTTCGGCTCCGCGCACACCGACCAGACAGCCCATCAAGTTGATTACGAGATTCGGGTTCTTCTTCTTCAACGGGGTCAACGAAGTTAACCGCCCCATTGCCTTGTCTTCTGCCGATTGACGCACGACACAGGTATTTAAAACAATCACATCCGCTTCTTCGATGGTATCAGTAAAAGTGTAACCCAGATGCTCCAATGACGAGCCGACGCGCTGTGAGTCGGCAACGTTCATTTGGCATCCTTCGGTCCAGATATGGTATTTCATAGGGTTGGAATTATACCAAGAGAGGTCTGAAATCGAGAACCTGGAGCGAGCATCTCGTATTGACGTATGTTATGGTAAAATTTTGTCCGCCTCCCGAGTTTCACCTGCACTTGGTGCTCATGAAGGCGTCGGGACCTTGTGGAGGGATGGCCGAGCGGCCGAAGGCGCATGTCTTGAAAACATGTTTGGGTCACACCAACGTGGGTTCGAATCCCACTCCCTCCGCCAGACGATTTACGATTTCAGATTGACGATTTTCCACACCTGCACTTGCGTGCGGTGCAAGTGTTGCCAATCGCAAATCCAAAATCGTCAATCGAATATCGAGTTTGGGGAGGTGCCAGAGTGGTCGAATGGGGCCGCCTGCTAAGCGGTTACCGGGGCGAAATCCTCGGTCGCAGGTTCGAATCCTGTCCTCCCCGCCATACAAGAAACGCGTTCCATGAGGAGCGCGTTTTGCGTTCAGTCGCAGGTCCCCATAAGGGGATGGTATTCGAATCCTGTCCTCCCCGCCATACAAGAAACGCGTTCCATGAGGAGCGCGTTTTGCGTTCAGTCGCAGGTCCCCATAAGGGGATGGTATTCGAATCCTGTCCTCCCCGCCATATAAGAAACGCGTTCCGTGAGGAGCGCGTTTTTCATTAGATACAAATGGCCCGAAGCTCTTATCTCACATTCAACTTCATTCCCAAATGGCTGCCTTCAAATCCCAATCTTTCATAAAACCGATGCGCATCCTGGCGGGACTTATGAGTCGTCAGCTGCATGATGTGCGCGCCGCGTTCTTTGGCGCATTCAATTGCCCACCTCATCATTTCGCTTCCAATACCGATGGACCGGCATTTCCTGTCCACGCGCACAGACTCGATCTGAGCCCGCAAGCCACCTTGATAGCTGAGGGATGGCAGGAATATCAGATGGAGCGTTCCGATTACCTGCCCGCTTGATTCTGCAATGACCAATTGATGGTTCGCGTCACTGTTGATTTGCTCGAATGCTGCGTAATAGGATGGCGGTAATGGCTCTCGAACCTGCTCACGTTGACTCCCAAGTTCATCATCCGCAAGCAGTCGCACAATAGCAGGAACATCATTACGAATCGCGCTCCGAAAGGTAACAGAATCCTTCATTCACTTCGCTCCTGCTTCGTTAATTCGGCATATTCGGGATGTCTGCGAATAAAATACGCGGCGTAGGAGCACATCGGAATGACCCTCAACGATCTTTCTCTGGCATATTCAAGACTGACTTGAACAAGCCTGCCGGCAATACCCTGCCCTCTCAATTCGGGATGCACGCCCACATGAGTGATGACAAAATTCTTGCCATCCTGAATGTAATCCAGTTTGGAATATAGGCTGTCCACCCATGTTTCAAAACGGGTCTCAGCAGCGCTGTGAGCCACTTGCAACCTTTCAAGATCTATCGGCATCGAATTTCCTTCTTGATTATCATTTTCTTCATTGTATCCCATACGAACCACTAAAACGTCAAACGGGCCACCGCATTTCGCAGTAGCCTGTTTGGCGAGACAGGGTTTATTCCAACTAGGGAGATGTGATGGGTTTGAGCGACTCTGCGATCTGGATCGCTTCGTCCAGGCTTCTATCGGTCTCAAGTCGATACGTGATATCTTTGGTCTCCCAAATCAGCACATGACCACTAATCATTCGCATGAATTGCAGATCACCATTTTCTAGTTGCATGGGATAAGGTCCTGTTGTCCAGATGGCGCGATGACCGTTGACCATTGTTTCTTTAATGACTGTTGGCTCCATCTTCTTGATTGCCCAGCTGCCTGCAGGAAGGAAATGCAGACTCATCAATACTTGATCCGGCTTTTGAGGATCCAACCAGACGAGAATCGTCATCGCTCCATCTGCATCCTGTACAAAGACACGATCTGGATGGCCCAAATCAGCAGGATAGGAAGGCAGCAGGAGTAGGTAATTCACTCTTTTTTGTGCGTCTTCCAAAGTCATTTCGCCCGCGAGGTTCTCAAGCATTGGAATCAGTGGTTGTGAGGTCGGCAAAGCGGTCGCGGTGACAGGGACCATCGTTGAGGGTATCTCTTGATTTTGTGGAGGTACCGGAGTCGGTTCCGCCCTGAAGATGCGCACAACTCCAATTTGAATGAACTCAATGATTGCGGCACGCGCGGGAGGGATGAGCATAAGGCTGGAGATCAGAATCAACAGGATGGTCAGCGACCAGGCCAGGGCTTTGGAAATGAGGCGTGGACGAGTCACAGAGTGGAGGCGCGCGGTCACGGATCCGGCGGTGTCCGGTGTACGCGGATATTCCATCCCGCTTGCGATGGCGCGTATCTTTGCTTCGAAATCCAATTCAGTCATACTTCGCGTCCTTCACGCCTGTCAGCGAGAACGGGGAAATCCTGTTGGATGATGCTGCGCAATTTTTCGAGGGCGCGGCTCAACCGCGATTTGACCGTGCCTTCCGCGACCTGTAACGCTTGTGCGGTTTCGTTAACCGAAAGATCGAGAAAATAACGCAAATAAATGATTTGCTGATCTGCCAGATTGAGATTTTGAACCGCATGCCAGAGCTCGTTGGCCTCCAAACTCTGCGCGCTCTTCTCTTCAACGCGCATGGAAGCCGGTTCGTCACGGAACGAGCGCATCAAAGCCGCAAGATACCGCCCGGCAGCGCGACGGCGATTGCGCGCCAGATTGGCAGTAATCCTTAATAACCACGGACGGAACGGACGCGTGCCGTCAAAGCGCTTGAGATATTTCCAGGCGCGTAAAAAGGATTCCTGGGCCGTGTCTTCCGCGTCATCGGGATCGCCAAGGAGAAGATAGGCAAGCCTGAAAACGGATTCCTGATGCAATAGCATCAGCGATTCCCAGGCCGCCGCGTCGCCATTCGTAGCGTGGCGGATTAAAGTGGATTCATCCAATCGCGCCTCTCCGGAGAGGTCATTTATATGGATTACACCAAAGAATGAGAATTGGTTCCATTTGGAAAGCGGCAGTGGCTAAGGAACCGGTTGGTCCACGGAATTATCCGCTCTCGCAAAGGCTGTAACCGTGAATATTGTACCGACTTCGGCTAAAATTGTGCTGCCATGTACAAAGGGGCAGGAAAATTGCATCTGCCAAAGTAGTCATTGACCCGTATTTTGTTATCTCTTACAATACCATTATGAAAATGAACTCCGCGGGTTTTTTCAGACCAGATCATGATCCTCCGTTCCATTCATTCTGTGTACGATCTGATTGAATATCCCACATCTTTATTTTAGTTCGGAGGAAAATCCCATGCCTACACCGTTTGTTTCCAAACGTGCCCCCATTTACAAGGACGTTCCAGATGAAAAATGGAATGACTGGCGCTGGCAGTTGAGCCATCGCCTGAATACTGCGGAAGAAATCGAGAAGGTTTTACCGTTGACCGATTCGGAAAGAAAAGCGCTGAACACCAGCGGGCTTTTTCGCGTCGACATCACGCCTTATTTCATCTCACTGATCGACCCGGACGATCCCGATGACCCCACTCGCAAGCAGATCATCCCACTCGCGGAAGAGATGCAATCCTTTACCGCGATGATGGAAGATTCGCTTGCGGAAGACCGCCACTCTCCGGTCCCCGGACTGGTCCACCGCTATCCTGACAGGGTCCTCATGCTGGTAACGACCCAGTGTGCATCGTATTGCCGTTATTGTACACGGTCGCGCATCGTCGGTGACCCGGGTCAAACCTTTAATCGCCAGGAATTTGAAATGCAGATCGACTATCTCAAGCGGACTCCGCAGGTTCGCGATGTGTTGCTTTCCGGTGGTGATCCGCTGGTGCTGGCCCCAAAGATTCTTGAAGAGTTGCTTACCCGCTTGCGTGAGATTCCGCATCTCGAAATCGTGCGTATTGGCTCGCGTGTGCCGGTGTTTATGCCGATGCGGGTCACCCAGGAATTATGTGACATGCTCGCCAGGTTCCATCCGCTTTGGCTTAACATCCACGTCAACCACTCGAACGAAATTTCGCTGGAACTGGAACAAGCCTGTGACCGTCTTAGTAGAGTAGGGATTCCACTTGGCAACCAATCCGTATTGCTGGCTGGCGTGAACGATAATGTTCACATCCAACGCAAACTCGTGCAGGATTTGGTACGTATCCGTGTACGCCCGTACTATCTTTATCAGTGCGATCTCGTCGAAGGTGCGGGACACTTCCGAACGCCCGTTGCAAAGGGAATCGAGATCATGGAAGGTTTACGTGGACACACATCTGGTTACGCGGTTCCCCAATATATCGTGGATGCACCTGGCGGTGGCGGAAAAATCCCTGTCATGCCCAACTATCTTCTGAGCATGTCGGATCACAAGGTCATCCTGCGGAACTACGAAGGGTACATAACCACATACGAAGAGCCAACTGATTACCTGCCCAGTGATGCTGCGAAGTTCAAAGGCGAGAAGCGACTCGAGCCTGGACAAGCGGGTGTTCTTGGGCTTCTCGAAGGAGACCAGATGTTCATCAAACCTGAAGGCTTCGATGAACTCCATGACCGTCACGGCATTCAACATCGTCTGAAGGATGAAAAGAAATGGCAGCCTTTGGGAATTGGCGATGGCTCTTCGAAGCAAAATGCGAAATAAGCAGATCAAGGAGAATAGCATGAAACAATCCACAAAACGAATCCTCTTTACTACGCTGGCAATCATTTTCCTGTTGGCAGATTGTGCGCCCTCACAGGCCGCAACCCCTAATCCTACCGACATAGCAAATCAGGTTGCGACATCTGTTGCGCTGACCGTCGCATCGCAGAATCTCGAAACGCAACAGGCAGCACCCGTTGTGACAGATACGCCAGTACCTTCTGATACTCCAATTGTCGTCGATACACCAACTTCTATTCTACCGACAGCG
This sequence comes from Anaerolineae bacterium, assembly GCA_041487615.1. GTDB lineage: Bacteria > Chloroflexota > Anaerolineae > Anaerolineales > Villigracilaceae > Defluviilinea. The sequence goes on along the minus strand of JBGPNQ010000021.1, from coordinate 6,792 downwards.
ACCCCGTTTGTGATCGTTCCGCCGACCACCGTGCCGGGTGGAGGCGGTGGTACAACTGTGAAACCCGATTATGCATGCAACGCCATTAATCGCCGCCCGTTCGATTACCAGATCTTCAAGCCTGGAGATGATTTTGACGTCAAATGGACAATTGTCAATGTTGGCAGGAAGACCATGGCGAAGGGACTTGATTTGAAGTACAGTGTTGGTACACAATTCATAAATGTGGATCGTGTGGAATTGCCCGAACTGAAGCCCGGCGCGCAATTTGATGTTGTGTTCGACGCGGTGGCTCCAAATAAGGAAGGCAAATACATCATGACCTATATTGTGGAAGGTGGCTTGTGCTATCCTTACGCAGCAATCGCTGTTGAAAAATAACGGAAGCCTTGCATTCGGTCCGTTCGGATGTGGAAGAGGAAAAATGGCAATGCGTAAATTAAACTTCCTGTTGTGGTTTTCAGCCCTGGCGCTCATTCTGGCATGTGTTCCCTCCCTGGGCACACCAATCCCCACGGCTGATCCAAACCGGATCAATGTCTTCATTGCGCAGACGGCACATGCTGCAGTTTCACAAACCGCGGCAGCACTGCCCACATCCACGCCCACGGAAACAGCCACGCCCACTTTGGAAGATACAAGCACTCCATCACCCACATACACATCGACAGTGGTTTTCATTCTCTCCAGCCCAACGAGACCGGTTGTACCCACGTTTACGGCCTTGACTGCCGATGGAACAAGTTCCTCAAATTTTGCATGTCAGGTGATCAGCGTTAATCCTCCAAATGGAACCTCATTCAATGCACGGACCGACTTCGATACCGTGTGGCGCGTTAAAAATATAGGGAAAAAATCATGGGACCACACCACCGTTGATTATGTATATGTAAGCGGCGCAAAAATGCATAAAGTTGCCAGCTATGACCTTGCTTCCAATGTAAGTGTTGGTCAAACCATCAACGTTACGGTTGCCATGAAAGCGCCGAAAGCTCTTGGTTCCTATACAACCAACTGGACATTACGAACCGGCACCAAGTCATTCTGTGCGATGTCACTTACAATTATTGTGAAGTAAGAAATCCGATAATAAAATCGGCGACCGGGTCTGGACCGGTCGCCGATTTTGTTTTGACGATTACGATGCCGGAGGCAACTCCTCCTTAATTTCAGGTTTCTTGCGCAAGGTGAAGAAGCCAACTGCTACAGGAACCAAAATGAGAATCAATGCGAAGCATAACATCGCAAAACCATATGTCGATGGCAGCACCCCCGAGTTGCTGACACCATTTAGTTCGGTGGAATATGGCATCTTGCCTGTAGCAGTGACTGCACCAAATATGCACAAGAATAGCCCGGGGCATCCGCAAAGCACAGCGCTGGCTATCGTGGCAATCATGCCTGTGTTCTTATTGTTCATTGTCTCTTCTCCATGGATATGAATTTGAAACAGTATACCCATTTGCAGAGCGGGATGCAAATTTTCTTGCACCCCGCTGGTACTGGTAACCTTGATACAGGCTATCTACGCCGTTACAGACATTAACTTCTCAATCTTGCGCCAACTTCGTATTCCAGACGCTTCACGATTTTAGTACGGATCGCGGCAGCTTCAGCATCTGTCATTGTTTTGTCAGACTGATAGGTGAGACTGTAGGCCAGGGATTTTTTCCCCGCGCCGATCTTTTCGCCGCGATAGACATCGAACAGGCGGATATTGGTCACGGTCTTACCGCCTGTCTGCCTGATGAGGCTTGCGACGCGTTCGGCGGGCATGGACTCGTCAACGATCACGGCGATATCCTCCAGCACGGGAGGCACATCCGGAACAGGCACTATTCCATACATGGGATTCGCTTTACGCAATAAATCCAAATCGAACTCAGCCACAACGACAGGGATAGGGGTATTACTGAATTCATATTTCTCGTTCGTCAACGGGTGCAGCTCACCGAAGACACCGACAACCTGACTGTTGACTTTAACCTCCGCAGCTTTGCCGGGATGCAGATACTTGACAGAGTCAATTACAGCGTAGGAAACGTTTGAATAACGGAGTCCGCTCAAAAGGAGTTCGATGCGTCCTTTCATATCGAAGAAGTCGAGCGGTGAAGAATCCTTTACATCCCATGCGGTCGCGTTGCGGAGTCCGGTCATCACAATGGCAAGTTTGCGCGGCTCGTCTGGCAATTCATTTTCGACCGGCTCGAAAATGGAACCAATCTCGAACATCGCGATCGACTCGGCGCGGGCATTCTTCTCCGCTGACTCAAGCACAGATGCAAGCAGGCTCCGGCGCATAACACGGCGTTCTGGCGCAATGGCATTTGCCAGGGTTACATAATCGCTATATGAAACAAGGCGGCTCTCACGTTCGGGTGAAGTGAGACGGTAGCTGACGACTTCCTGCAAACCGAGATTGACTAGAATATCGCGGACATGCTCCTCCCATTCATGGATGGGATTACCGATCTGCGGTGGAAGCGCATCTGCCATGCGCGTTTCGGGGATACGATCATAGCCGTAACTGCGCGCTACTTCTTCGATCACATCCGAAATGCCTACGATCCCTTCACCAATATCCAGGCGATGTGGAGGGGTTTTTGCATGAACAGAATCGTTTTCAACAGTACATTCGAATTCGAGATGCGTGAGAAGTTCAGCAATCTCTGTTGCGGTGAGATCAATGCCAATTAAGCGCCTGACATCTCCTGGCCTTACCGTGATCGTTGGATCAACAGGCTTGAGAGGATACTCATCCACAAGTCCCGGTGCAACTTTGCCGCCCGACCATTCCGCCATTAATTGAAGTCCGCGTCTCACGCCCTGTTCAGCAAGAGCAGGATGAACCCCGCGCGAGAATCTGAACGATGCTTCGGATGGAAGGTTATGCTGCTTCGAGGTCTTGCGAATGTTGATAAAGTTCCACGCCGCGCCTTCGAGAAGAATGTTGGTTGTGCTTTTGCCACGCCCGCTGGCTTTTCCATGTTGCAATTTTTCATCAGACTTTGCTTCGATACCGATTGCATCAAGGACTTCCTTCGAGGCGTCATAAACTTCGCTTTCCGAACCGCCCATTACACCCGCCAGGGATAACGCACCTTTTTCATCGCAGACCAATACATTGGATGAACTGAGTTTCCGCTTATTGCCATCCAGCGTGGTAAGCTCTTCGCCAGCCTTCGCTGAGCGCGTGATGATCTTTACCTTCCTGCCGTAGGGCGGATTGGCAATCCGCCCTACGAGTACATCATAGTCAAAGGCATGCAACGGCTCGCCCAGATCGATCATCGCGTAATTGGTTGCGTCGACAATATTGTTGATGGGACGGACACCTGCCAGACGCAAGCGACGCTGGATTTGATAGGGACTCGGCCTGATCTCCACATCGCGGATCAATCCAACGACAAAGCGAGGATTGAGCTCCGGCTCCGTGATCTCGATGGATACCAGTTCTTCAACAGATTGACCTTCCGTGCTGAGCTGGATCGTCGGTTTCTTGAGCGGTCTTCCTGTCAACGCAGAGAGTTCCCGCGCCACGCCAATGACATTTGCATTGCGAGCCATATTCGGAAGAATGCCGATATCGAGGACGGCATCACCCATATAATCCACCAGCGGCATGCCCACGGGAGCATCTTCATCCAGAATGATGATGCCTTCATGTTCTTCGGAGAGGCCAAGTTCTTTTTCAGACGCAACCATCGAATACGACTCAACGCCACGAATTTTCGCGCGCTTGAGAGTCGTCAGCACGAGGCCATCTGAGTGGCCATCATAAATCGTGGAGCCCTCTTTAGCATAGGCAACCTTGATCGGCTTGGAAAGTTTTCCCGTGCCTTTCAAGTGGAAGATATTCGGCGCGCCGGTCAGCACAATCTGGGACTTTTGACCATCGTACAGATCAAGCAAGGTCAATCTGTCCGCGTTCGGATGTGGATTCACTTCACGGATTTCAGCCACAACGATTTTGTCACGGTCCCAGCCAATGCCGCTGGTCTTAAACTCGTGGCGTTCATCATCTTTGTAAGATGGCATCGGCAGGCCCGCGTATTTGATCTCGTCCACTTCGAGACCGGCAAGGGTCAGTTTGCGAGCAATCTCTTCGACCGATAGACCGTCAAGGTCAATGTAATCTTTTAGCCAGGAAATAGGTAGTTTCATAGTAACTCCTTCGGAGTGCGATATTTGTTATTCGATATTCGATTCTGATGATGATAAAGAATTATCTTCGAGTGTATAGTCTGAAGGATTCTCATGCACAGAAAAATCAGCGCCAGGCTCATGGGCTCCCTGCTTACTCTTCTTTAGAGAGCTAATGTAGCCATTAATCAATCGATTCAGGTTTTCTCCATCACTCTCAAGGTTTTTGTAAAGCGTTTCGGATATATAACCAACTTTATGAGCAGAAACAATGTGACTTAGGGTTTCTTCAAGTGAACCACGAGCAATACAGCAAAATCTCACATTATCTTGAAAGTAAAAACGCCCATGGCCTTCAGCAATGTTCACAGGAATACATTGCGATGAACGCCGGAGTTGTTGATTCAGCGCCCATTTCTCCTCAGGTGGAAACAACGGCAGCACTTCCTTATTGACGCGGACGGCAATGTCCCTTGCCTTGCACCATACATCAAGTTTCTCCAAACCGGAAATGCTCACGTTATTATCTCCGCTACACCGAGCATCGAATATCGGTTCTCCTAAAACTGCTCCAGGAATCTGAGGTCATTACCCCAGAAATATCGAATATCGTCTATTTTGTAGCGCAGCATTAACTGGCGCTCTGGTCCCATGCCCCACGCAAAGCCTGAATAGCGCGCGGGATCATATCCTCCGTTCTGCAGCACAACGGGATGCACCATGCCGCAACCAAGGATCTCCAGCCAGCCGGAGTTCTTACAGACCTGACATCCCTTGCCGCCGCAGACAAAACATTCCACATCCATTTCGGCGGATGGTTCTGTGAATGGGAAGTATGCGGCGCGAAAACGCGTGCGCACATTCTGGCCAAACATTCGACGTGCGAAGTCGATCAGAGTTCCCTTCAGATTTGCGAAGGTGATATTCTCCCCCACTACAAGTCCCTCCACCTGGTTGAACTGGATCTCCGAGCGAGCAGTGATTTGTTCGTAGCGAAAGCACATTCCTGGAAGCGCAATGCGGATCGGCGGCGGATTATTCGGGTCCATGGCAGCAAATTCGCGCATCGCGTGGAACTGTCCCGGCGAAGTATGAGTACGCAACAGGATTGGATTATCTCCACGCTCTCCGGCTTCGATGAAGAATGTATCCTGCATATCGCGGGCCGGATGATCGGGTGCAAAGTTAAGCAACTGGAAGTTGATCTCATCCGTTTCCACTTCGCGCGATGTGTAGACCTGAAAGCCCATATCTGCAAGAATATCCAGCACACGGCGCAGCTGTTGTGTGGATGGATGCAAACGTCCCATATGGACTCCACGTCCGGGCAGAGTCACATCGAGTTGTTCCTCTTCAAGAGATTTCGCCAGGGCGGCCGCCTTGATCGCTTCTGCTCGGTCTGTTAAAGCGGCTTCCAACAGCACCTTGACACGGTTCGCCGCCGCGCCGACAGCGGGCCGCTCTTCCTTCGAGAGTTTCCCCAACTCTGCAAAGACCATCATCAGTGGTGAACTGCGTCCGACGCTGGCAACGCGCCAGGTCTCAAGCGCGGCCGAGTCGCGGATCGCATTCAACGATTCCAGGGCGGTCTTTTCGATCTCGTTCAATTTTTCGAGCATTCGTACCTCCATAAATTGACCATGGACAATCGACCGTGGACCGTGGTCAACCGTCTTTGGTCTAGTGTCCAAAAAACAAAAACCTCCCGTCCGCAATGGGACGGGAGGAAGAATTCCCGTGGTACCACCCAAATTCACCATCCTGAGCGAAGTCGAAGGACAGTGCACTTAGTGCTGACTAACATCAGCCTCTCCTATAACGTTGAGATTACGTTTCGCACTACGAACGTGACACCTGACACGTTTTCACGCGAACAGCTCAAGAGGGAACTTCGACTGGTTTCGGTTGAGCGCGGGTTTCAGCCAATGCCGTGCGCCTCTCTAGCAACCTTCGCCAGTGTACTTTCCTCTGTCAATGCATTTATTGGGGTCGCCTGTTACGCTTTATTATCTGCGAAAACGCTGCCGTGTCAAGGCTTTAACGGCATACCCCGCCATCGCAGGCGGGGCAGCCAAGACCAACTCAGAGGGAGGAGAGAGTTTTCACGCTAAGCAGGCGCCATAAGGAGACCTGCCAAGTTTCATAAGGGACGGTAATTCGGATTGGTGCCGCACCACGCGCAGGCTGGCTTGTTGATCGCATTGCACTCGAGTGCATTTGAACAACGGTGGGCGGTGATACGAGGCTTTTGTTCAGGCAGATACTCGGAAGGAAGTACAATCTGAGTTTCCAAAGCGATCTCGTGTCCAACATGCTCGCAGTACAGAACCTTGCTTACATACCACTTTTTCTCAGCCATGTGACGCCTCCAGATTACCATGTCATTGTAGGACAATTAAAAGACGCCTGCCAGTGACAGGCGTCACATATCTGAATGACAATCCGCCTATTATGGATAATACTTGGTGGAATTATTGTTTCGTGAGGCGATAAACACCGCCACCATCACTCAGCAGATAGATTTCTCCGGATTTATCCTGCCCAAACGATGTAATGGTGACATCCATGTCGAAGAGTTGTTGTTTCTGCCAGTCATTGTCAGAGTGGATCAAACCCCAAATCAATCCCGTGCAGTAATCGCCAAACAGG
>JBGPNQ010000020.1:0-28762 GCA_041487615.1 Anaerolineae bacterium | reverse complement strand
GTTGCAAGTTGTGAAGCCGGCAAGACTTGTATTCGCTGGTTCGTAGGTTTGGGTACCGGTACTGATGCACCCCAGATCAAGACCCAGGAAGAAGTTGTTTCCGACTTTAATGCTTCACAGGATAAGATCCAACTCATCCTTGAAATCGTCCCCTACAACAGCGCTCGCGATACGTTGTCCACCCAGATCGCCTCTGGTGCTGGTCCCGATATCGTCGGTCCAGTAGGTTGGGGTGGTTCCAACGACTTCTACGGTCAATGGCTTGATATTGGTCCGCAGATCAAATCATCAGGTTTCGATACATCGATCTTCGATCCTGCTTTGGTTAAGTTCTACCAGACAGAAGAAGGACAGGTTGGTTTGCCCTTCGCAGTATTCCCTGGTGCCATGTACTACGTGCCCGCTCTGTTTGATGAAGCTGGTCTCAGCTACCCTCCCCAAAAGTATGGTGACAAGTACACCATGCCCGATGGCAGCAAGGTTGATTGGAACTGGGACACGATTACTAAGCTCGCCAAGCTCCTGACCGTTGATGTGAACGGCAACGATGCCACGATGGATGCCTTCGATCCGACCCATATTGTTCAGGTTGGTTATGAACCGCAGTGGCAGTCCATTCAATCTGTGGGTACATTCTATGGTGGCGCACAGAAGGTCTACTCCGGCGACGCCAAGGGCAACTACAAGGCCACGATCCCCGATAGCTGGAAAGAAGGCTTCAAGTGGTTTTACGACGGTATGTGGGGCAAGCAACCCTACATTGCCACTGGACCGCTTTCTGGCTCACCTGAATTCCTGGCCGGCAATGTGTTCAACTCTGGCAAGGCTGCCATGGGTTTGACACAGACCTGGTACACCTGCTGCTTGGCCGAATTCGCCAAGGCTGGCAATGAATTCCAGCTCGCAATTGAGCCGGTGGGCTCCGATGGCAAGGTTCATGGCCGTGTCGATGCAGATACCTTCCGCATTTGGAAAGGCACCAAGAACCCCGATGCAGCCTTCCAGGTTTTGGCTTACCTCATCACCACCGGCGCGGACAAGCTGCTGCCCGTCTACGGCGCCATGCCTGCTGTTCCTTCCAAGACTCAGGCCTTCTTCGATAAGAAAGCTAAAGACTATCCGTTCGTGACCAAGGAAAGCTGGGATGTCTTTGTTCAGGGTCTCGCTTATCCTGATGCCCCAAGCTCCGAGCAATATCAGCCGAACTCCATCAAGGCCAACGCCCGCTTTGCGACCTTCATGTCTCTGCTGAGGAACACTCCTGGTCTTGACTTCGACAGCGAGTATCAGAAACTGGTTGATGACCTTAACAGCATCTATAACGAGTAATACCGTCCGGATATAATTGAACGGGTCAGCCCAAATGGTTGACCCGTTCACCTTATACCAAAAGGAGCACAAGATGCTACAAGAACTGAATAAATCAGCCGCCAAACTACCGTCACTGTCCTCATTCCGCAGTCTGACCCAGTTGGGACGCCGCGAGATGAAGTTGGGAATGCTCTTCCTATCGCCCTGGATCTTCGGTTTTCTGGTGTTCACACTATTACCGATGGTGGCCACGTTGTTTTTCAGCTTTCTTCACCTGAAAATCACCGATGGCATTCTAAGCAAGCCAAACTTCGCGGGTCTTGAGAACTATCAAAAGTTATTCAGCGATCCATCGGTCTGGAGCAATAGTACCAGCCCGGGCGCACTCTGGGTTACCATCAAGTTTGGATTGATTGCTTTACCAGTGGGCATTTTTCTTCCCCTGGGAATCGCCGTACTGATGAACAACAAGCACCTAAAAGCGTCCATGTTCTTCCGCAGTATGTTCTACATGCCCTATATCGTTCCATTTGTAGCAGCCGTCTTTTTGTGGGGCGGCATGCTTAACCCGGAAAGCGGTTGGATCAATCGTGTGTTGATAACCATGGGAATGGCCAAGGAAAACGTTCCAACCTGGGCAAACAGTGTAACCTGGGTCTATCCAGCTTACGTTATTATGGGCCTTTGGGGCATTGGAAATGCCATGTTGATCATGCTTTCAGGTTTACAAGGCGTTCCCACAGAATTGTACGACGCCGCCAAAGTGGACGGTGCGAATGGATGGCAGACATTCTGGAAAGTTACTTTCCCAATGATCTCACCGGTCATTTTTTACAACCTGGTTCTAAGCATTGTGGGGTTATTCCAATACTTCCTCGTTCCGCTGGTGGTCAATCAAGGAACTGGTTTACCTGGTGGCGCCACCTATTTTTACAATCTCTACCTATATAAAACATTCTTCACTTATCAGGATATGGCCTATGGTTCGACGCTGGCCTGGTTCCTGTTTGTGATTATCCTTGCTGTAACTCTTACACTGTTTGGCACTGCAAAATACTGGGTTTATTACGCTGGCGAGAGCAGGTCATAGGAGTGCTGACGATGAAAAAAACGTTTTCACCAAAACTCGTAAAAGGCGTGAACATTGTCTTTGTTACCAGCCTGGCAATCGCCCTTCTCGTAATCTTCCTTGCCCCCTTCCTTTTCATGGTATTTACATCGCTGAAAACGCAGGGACAGATCTCGCAGCTCGGTGCGCCCATCTGGCCTGCCAAACCCACAAGCTTTGAATACAACGGCAAAGAAATTGAGGTCTACAAGGTACCCATGTCGACCTGTGAAGGCAGGGACCCAAACGATAAGACCATCAAAGAACTCGGAATAGCGAAAAAAGGTCGACAGTCAAGTACATTTGTCGATCCCAACAACGTGAGTGCCGGTGAATTTGCGTGCAAGGTTTCATGGCGCGCGCTCGACCGGCCATGGAAATGGTCCCCATCGTTTGAAAATTACACCGAAGCATGGCAAACGATTCCGGGTACCTTTCCCAAACTTATGTGGAACACCACGTATTACGCAATCATGACAGAGATCGGCGTTCTGATCTCCTGCACGCTGGTGGCGTATGGGTTTGCACGCTTCCGCTTCCCGGGCCGCGACTTCCTCTTCATCATCCTGATCGCAACGATCTTCCTGCCCGGCGCCGTGACCATCGTCCCCACCTACACATTCTTCCAAAAGATCGGCTGGCTGGGAACCTGGCTGCCATTGATCGTCCCAGCCTTCTTTGCCAATGCCTACGACGTGTTCCTGCTGCGCCAATATTTCATGACCCTTCCCCGCGAGTTGGATGAAGCTGCCATGATCGACGGCGCGGGTCCACTCACCGTTCTATGGCGCGTCATCCTTCCGCAATCCTATCCTGCGCTCATGGCAGTGACGGTGTTCCACATCGTCTTTGCATGGAATGATTTCTTCGGCCCGCTGATTTACCTCTCTACTGCACGCGATAAATGGCCGATCTCGGTGGCGCTTTCGACGTTCAACGGAATCTACGGGCAGCAGCCTCAACTAATCCAGGCAGCATCATTGATGACCCTGCTTGCACCGCTGCTGTTATTCGTGATTGCGCAGCGCTTCTTCGTACAGGGTATTGTCATCACGGGTGTGGAAAAATAATATGCTCAAAGTTGCAGTTATCGGCGGCGGTTCGACGTATACGCCTGAACTGGTCAACGGGTTCCTCTCACGCCTGGCACAGTTTCCACTGGACGAACTCTGGTTGATGGATATCGATGCAGAACGTTTGAAGGTTGTCGGTGGATTTGCCCAGCGCATGGTGGAAGCAAAAGGTTCGCCGTTCAAGGTTGTTATCACAACGAATCAACGCGAGGCCGTCAGAGATGCTTCTTATGTAACCACGCAACTGCGCGTCGGTCAAATGGAAGCCCGTCGCAAGGACGAGTATCTCGGTCTGCGGCATGGATTGATCGGTCAGGAAACGACCGGAGTGGGAGGCATGGCGAAGGCCTTGCGGACGATTCCCGTCATCCTTAAGATCGCATCTGACATGCGTGAGTTATCTGCTCCGGGAGCCATGCTCGTAAACTTCACCAACCCGGCGGGATTGGTGACTCAGGCATTGAGCAAATACGCAGCAGACACTCCTGCCGTAGGTGTCTGTAACGTGCCCATCACTGCAAAGATGCACATCATCGAGGGACTTGAAAAGGCCATGGGTAGGAAGATCGACCCCAGCCATACCGAATTAAAGACCCTCGGATTGAATCATCTTTCATGGCACCGTGGATTCACCATTGACGGTGAAGATGTCTGGCCGCAGGTGATCGCAGGGTATATTGCAGACCTCAAGAAAGAAGCGGACCCTGAATGGGATCCGCGCACGATTGAAGTTCTGCGAATGATGCCAAACTACTATCTGCAATATTTCTATCACACCGATAAGAAATTGAAATCGCAGGAGAAGTGGCCGCCCTCACGCGCCGAGGAAGTGATCGAAGTGGAAAAGGATTTACTGCGCGAATATGCAGACCCAAATCTCAAGGAACCTCCTGCCGATCTGATGAAACGCGGCGGTGCCTACTATTCGACGGTTGCCACGCAGCTATTGAATGCGCACTACAACGATCTTGGTGAAACTCATGTGGTGAATATCAGGAACGGTGGAGCCGTAAAAGAATGGCCTGCCGAATGGGTGTTGGAGATTCCATCTACAGTAAGGAAGTCGGGAATTACTCCCCTGCCGACCGAACCACTGCCACAATCACAATTTGGCTTGATCGCCGCTGTAAAGGCATACGAGCTGCTCACAGTGGAGGCCGCGGTCCACGGTGACCGCGAAGCTGCATACCAGGCGTTGCTCGTCCATCCCATTGGACCGAAAGCAGACAAGGTGCAGGCGGTGCTCGACGATCTGCTGGATACACATAAAGAGCATTTGCCTCAATTCTGGAACTGAGGACTCAACAGGGGCGACCCAATCGGTCGCCCCTGTATTCACTATACCAACATGCGCTACTATTTAGGCGCCGACCTTGGCGCAACAAAGACTCACACCCTCATCGTAGACGAAACCGGACGCGCTCTTGGTTTTGGTGAGAGTGGACCCGGCAACCATGAATCCGTGGGCTACGATGGCATGTTCGACTCCATGCAACTTGGATTGAACATGGCATTACAAGCGGCAGGGCTGACCAAAGCCGATCTCACGGGTGCAGGATTCGGCGTGGCAGGCTACGATTGGTTGTCCGAATACGCGGCCACCGCTTCCATCATCGAAAAGCTTGGATTGAGCGCTCCCTATAAATTTGTCAATGACGCAGTATTGGGGCTTGTAGCAGGTACGGAACAAGGCTGGGGCGTTGTGGTTGTCTCCGGCACAGGATCGAACTGCCGAGGCTGGGATCGGGAGCATAAGCGCGAAGGTCGCGTCACCGGACACGGTGTACTCATGGGTGAAGGCGCCGGCGGTTCGGAGCTTCTGCACCGTGCCATGCAGATTGTGGGATATGCATGGACAAAGCGTGGACCCATGACAGCGCTTGCCGATGCGTTCGTCAAGCATGTCGGTGCAAAGGATCTTGAGGATCTCTTGCGCGGCTATACAACGTACGAATATCAGGTCGGCGCGGATGCGGCACCGATCGTTTTTCGGGTGGCAGAAGGAGGGGATGCGGTCGCACAGGAGTTGATCCACTGGGCCGGCTGTGAACTTGGCGAGATAGCAAACGCAGTCATCCGACAGTTGGAGTTCGAAAATCTGGCATTCGATGTAGTTATGACCGGCAGCATGTTCGAAGGTGGATCCAGATTAATTGAACCCATGCGTGACAGGATACAGTCTCTGGCACCCAGGGCTGGGCTGGTACGGCTGACTGTTCCACCTGTCATTGGAGCAGTGCTCCTTGGCATGGAGGCCGCCAACGTGAAAGCGACGCCGACCCTTCGCAAGGTAATGACGGATTCGATCTCATCAATCAGAAGTATTCCAATAAGGCAATCATGACAACCATAGAATTTTCCCTGATCCCCGATGCAGAAATCGACTATCAAAGTGTGACGCGCCTGATCGCTGATTTCAAACGAGAGCATGGCATTGAAGTCCGTCTCAAACGCATGGAATGGGAGAACGCCTGGCCGCAGCTCATCAGTATCGCCACGCAGGGACAGGGCGTGGATATCTCCCATGTTGGTTCCACCTGGGTCAGCAGTCTGATGACCATGAATGCCCTGCGCCCAATTCCAGCGCACGTCATCAATAAACTGGGCGGAGAGCAAGCCTTCGTACATTCCACCTGGACAAACGTTGTAGCGGAAGATGATCGTAATGCTTATGGGATTCCATTAAGTTCCTACGTGTATATTGTTGCTTATCGTAAGGATCTGCTTCAACAGGCGAAACTAAATGGAGCGACAGCCTTCGCCACTCCCCAGTCGGTGGAGGACAGTGTTAATCGTCTCGAAGCGCTGCATGCGACAGAAAACGCCTGGCTAATGCCCGTTGTTCCGCATCCTTTCAATGATTTCGTTCACATGGCGGCATCATGGATCTGGAGTTCGGGCGGACACATGCTGGATAATCGCGGCAAGCAGGTTCTTTTCAATTCTCCTGCCGCACTTGCCGGGTTGAAATCATTCCTTCGTCTGCTGCGCCGTGTACCCAATACTGACTATTTTGGCGCGGATGAATGCATGAACGCCCTAATACAAGGCAAATGTGCGGCAGCCATCACGGATGCACGCGCACTCAACGCGGCCATCCAGAATAAGGCTGCCAATGTTGAAAACATCGGCGCGGCAAGTCTCATGAGTATTCCATGGTCTGGCGGTGGGAGCATGGTCGTCTGGCGTCATACGCATGGATATCCGGATCGACTCGAAGCCGCGTACAAACTTATCGAGTTCATGACTCGAAAACAAACGATGATGGACCTTGCCAATAACTGTTATGCACTCCCCTCCCGTACCGACGCGCTGGATGAACTCTTCCCGCCGGATCACGCCCTGCGCCCTGTCATGCTCCAGCTGATCTCCACCGGCCGTTCGTATCGTGCGATTGCACTGTGGCATCGTATCGAACATCAATTCGGCATTGAGCTTGGAACGGTCGCGAAAAAATTGATGCAGGATCACGCGCTGGATCTGGATATAGCTGTCGGTGAAGCGATGGACTCGCTTGCATACCGCCTCAATTTAACCCTTGGATAAAATGTGCCGCATCTTTCCAGGACTCTGGCTGCTGGCCGTTTTATTGACTTCCTGCGCCACCCCCGCGTCTCCCACGCTGAGCCAGGATGAAACCTCCGCTCCCACGGAGCACCCGACTCCTTTACCTACCATGACTCCTACTCCCCATCCTTTTCGAATTATTGCCTACGCAACTGATGCCATCATCGAAAGTATTATTCCCTACGATCAACTCACTCACATCAATTACGCCTTCCTGACCCCCAATGCCGATGGGACGTTTAATCCCATCAACAATGCATGGAAATTACAGCAGATTGTCGCAACAGGACATGCGCAAAATGTGAAGGTGCTCATCTCGGCTGGCGGCTGGGGCTGGGACGAGCAATTTGAAACGATGGCGGCCCACACGGAGTCCCGCGGCGCTTTTGTCCAAAATCTGAAGGCCTTCGTCGACCAATATCAGCTCGACGGCGCCGACATCGATTGGGAATATCCGGCCGCTGGTAAGTCCTCACAGTATTTCCTCACGCTGATCCGGGAATTGCGCATCGCCATGCCTGAAAAACTTTTGACAGCTGCCGTTGTATCGTACGGAGATAATGCGCTGGGAATTCCAGGCGAATCGTTTGCTCTGTTGGATTTCGTCAACGTGATGACCTATGACAACCCGGGCCATGCGACGATGGAGCAGTTCAAAAACGGGCTGGCCTATTGGAGCGAACGCGGCCTGCCAAAAGAAAAAATTGTGATGGGTGTGCCGTTCTATGCACATGTAAAAGATTCGGAAGCAGAAGGCCTGACCTTTGCAAAAATCGTTGCCGCTGATCCCGCCGCCGCTCAAGTGGACGAGTTTGATTATTACGGCCAGATTCAAATCTACAATGGGATCCCAACAGTTCAAGCGAAAACCCGCCTTGCTATGGAAAAGGCCAGCGGCATCATGTTCTGGGCATTGGATCACGATGCTCAAGGCGAGTTCTCATTGGTCAACACAATTTATCACACAGCTCATCAACCGTAGGCATTGGCGAAGTACCATTTGCATTTACTGGTCTGAATCACATCCCAATAAACGGAGTTTTTCATGACAGATTTTACTCTCGGCGTCAACTACTGGCCTCGTCGCAAAGCCATGTACTGGTGGAACAACTTTGACGAAGCAGAAGTATGTGATGAATTTGCCATCATCAAGGATATTGGAATGAACGTTGTCCGGCTGTTTCTGCTCTGGGACGACTTTCAACCCGATCCTACATCCGTTTCACACGAAGCCGTCGATAATTTAGTGAAGGTCGCCAACGCCGCCGCAGATAACGGACTGGGACTCGACGTCACGTTCTTCACGGGTCATATGAGCGGACCCAATTGGAGTCCGCGCTGGTTATTGGGCGGTGATTTGCCGCCGGTGGCGCATCAACATTGGTTGCGTGACGTCGTCAGCGCTGGAGAGAAGACGGATTTGGGTTATCGAAATATGTTCCACGACGAGATGGCTTTGAACGCGGAGAAGTTGTTGCTCAGCACGGTGGTCGGCCTACTCAAAGATCATCCCGGCATCTGGATGTGGAATCTCGGCAACGAGCCCGATCTGTTTGCGTGGCCCAACTCATCCGATGACGGCGCGGCATGGGTCAGGGAAATGGCTGCGCTGATCAAATCCATAGATGCGAATCATCCTGTGACCATTGGACTGCACGGGGACGGCCTCCACCGGGATAATGGGTTGCGTATTGATAAGGTTTATGCCAACACCGATGTTGCCGTTATGCACTCGTATCCCATGTACACGCCCTGGTCGCGCAAGCCACTTGACCCGGATTTTGTCCCATTTACCTGTGCGCTGACCGCTGCGCTGGCCGGTAAACCGGTTTTGATGGAGGAATTTGGCGGATGTACGGCGCTCCCGGGCCAGGCAACCTATAACATGCAATGGACCGAAACCAACGGGCGCGAACGCGAGCAATTCATGGCAGGAGAGGAAGACTTTGCAGAGTTCCTGAGTCTCACGATCCCAAAATTACAGGATAGCGGCGCAACGGGTGCGATGCTCTGGTGCTATGCGGATTATGTCCCTGAGCTATGGGATCTACCTCCCTGCCAGAACGCGCAGCACGAACGGTTCTTTGGTCTCGTCCGTCCTGATGGTTCGCTGAAGCCACATGCAAAAATCATTCAGGAGTTTGCCAGGACCAAACCGCAGATCAAGCGGATTCCTGATTATGCAAAATTGGATGTTAATGCAGATGAGTTCTACAGGGAACCTCTCGGTCATCTGGTGGACCTGTACAAACAATATTTGGAAGCTCTTGAAAACAGGTAGCGCGCAATCAATTGCGCCTCCAAATCGGAGTAAACACGCAAGATGAAAAAGGCAATCATAAATTCTGACGATTACGGACGCACACCTGAAATTTCACGTGGCATCCGCGAAGCGCACCTGCGCGGCGTCGTGACATCCACAACCTGTATGATGAACATCCCCACAACTGCGGAGGATGTTGGTGTCGCGCTGAAAGAGACGCCAAATCTCGGCATGGGTGTCCATCTCGTGTTGACCATGGGCCGGCCCATTCTGCCTCCTGAAGCGGTTCCGTCCATCGTGGATGCAAATGGCAATCATCTCAAATACGATCCGTTCATTGCGAATATTCCCAGGCTCAATATGGATGAAGTCAAAGCCGAATGGCGAACTCAAATCGAGGCGTTCATCAAAGCTGCCGGAAGGAAACCCACGCATCTTGATTCCCATCATCATGCATCCTACTTTGCGCCCGCTCTCTTTCACGGAATGCTGGAATTGGCAAAGGAATACGACTGCGCGATCCGCTTTCCATTCACGCAGGTCTCCACGGAATTGGAAGAGACCGCGAAACAGGCTCCTGCAATAATGCAGGAATTCAACCCGCGTCGACCTGATGTCTTCTTTGTCAACTTCTACGATGAAACTGCGACAAAAGAGGATTTGCTAAACATCATCAACAACGTTGGCGAAGGCACCAGCGAGATCATGTGCCATCCTGGGTATGTCGACGCTTCCTTTGCGAAGGAATCTGTCTATAACCTGCAACGCGAAAAAGAACTAAAGATTCTCACGGACCCGGCAATCAAAGATGCGATTGAATCAAACAACATCAAGCTGATCACGTTTGCGGACCTATAATCCTGCACAATCATTCTCTGGAGTGAACCATGTCACGAATTGATGACCTTCTCAACCAAATGACCCTCGAAGAAAAAATATCCATGCTCGCAGGCGCGGACTTGTGGCATAGTGTTGCTGTGCCGCGCCTGGGCATCCCGCAATTCAAAACCACGGACGGACCGAACGGTGCGCGCGGCGCGTGGGGTAGCATGTCATCGCCTTCGGTTGCGACCCCTGTAGGTATTGCCCTCGGTGCCACATGGAATCCCGATCTTGTCGAAAAAGTGGGTAATGTATTAGCGGATGAACTTGAAGCAAAAGGCGCACACATCCTGCTCGCCCCCACTGTCAACATTCATCGCACACCCATCGCCGGACGTAACTTCGAATGTTATTCTGAAGACCCATTCCTCAGTGGCGTGATGGCGTCTGCCTACATCAAAGGCATTCAGGATAAAGGCAAGGGCGCCTGCATCAAGCACTTCATCGCCAACGACCAGGAATACGAACGCTTCTCGATGAGCTCTGAAGTGGATGAGCGTACCCTGCGCGAAATCTACTTGGAGCCGTTCCGTATTGCCATTCGCAATTCAAGACCGTGGGCTGTCATGTCCTCCTACAACCGTGTCAACGGGACCTATGCCTGTGAATACGATCATTCTCTCAAAGAGATTCTCAAGGGCGAGTGGGGCTTCGATGGCATCGTCATGTCGGATTGGTTCGGTACCTATGATACAGGTGTCCCCGCTGGTGGACTCGACCTCGAGATGCCCGGTCCGGCGCGCTGGATGGCGGAA
Organism: Anaerolineae bacterium; assembly: GCA_041487615.1. Lineage (GTDB taxonomy): Bacteria > Chloroflexota > Anaerolineae > Anaerolineales > Villigracilaceae > Defluviilinea. The sequence goes on along the minus strand of JBGPNQ010000020.1, from coordinate 17,803 downwards.
GAGCACGTCAGGAATGCGCTCAACGATGGAACGCTTACTGAAGAAGGACTCAACGACAAGGTCCGCCGCTTACTGGGCGTGGTGGAAAAAGCCGGTCTGTTCGATAATCCAACCCTAAGGTCCGAAAGAGGCGAGGATAAACCTGAACATCGCGCCATCGTACGCGCGGCCGCGCAGGAGGCGATCGTCCTGCTCAAAAATAACGGCATTCTACCGCTTGCCAATGTCAAGACCATCGCCATGATCGGACCGTACGCCCGGTCAGCGCAAATTTTGGGCGGCGGTAGCTCCAGCGTTACTCCGCACTATGCAGTTTCGCCTTTTGATGGTGTCAATGCTCCGGAAGGCAAGGATGTTTTGGTGAGTACAACTCCCGGATTATTTATACACAAGAATCTGCCCGCCCCTGCTCCCGAAACCTTAACCACTCCCGGTGGCGAAAGCGGACTCCGCCTTAGCCTGTATGCCGGCACCGAATTTTCAGGTGAACCTGTGTTTGTAGAAACCACGACCCGTGTCCAGCATGGATGGTTCGATAATAGCGTCCCGCGCGTGCCACAGGATAACTTCTCGATGCGCATGGAAGGGTTGTTCACACCCAGGGAAAGTGGAACACACGTGCTCGCTCTCTCTGCGGTGGGATGGTGCCGCCTTTATCTCGACGGGAAGTTGGTTGTTGACCATTCTGCAGATTCCGATATGGGACAACAAAAGACTGCCCAGATTGAACTCGAAGGGGGCAAATCCTACGACCTCAAATTGGAATATTACTGGAAAGGCAATCCGCGCTGGCGCTCCGTCTCACTAGGCCATCTGCCGCCTCACTCCGCTGACATGATTGCAGATGCCGTTGAACTCGCCAGACGCTCCGATGTTGCTGTAGTCATCGCGGGCCTGAACGGTGAATGGGAGTCCGAGGGTTTTGACCGCGTCGATATGAAGCTGCCCGGAGGTCAGGATGAGCTCATCCGCCAGGTGGTGGCAGCCAATCCAAATACGATCGTAGTATTGAACGTCGGTTCACCTGTTGAAATGCCGTGGGTAAATGATGTTCCCGCCATTCTTCAGCTTTGGTATGACAGCCAGGAACAGGGTAATGCCCTCGCGGATGTTTTGTTCGGCGATGTAAATCCGAGCGGCAAACTTCCCACCACCTTCCCGGTGCGATTGGAGGATAACCCCGCCTATATTAATTATCCTGGCGAAAACGGCAAGGTCCGTTACGGTGAGGGAATCTTCGTTGGCTATCGCTATTACGACAAAAAAGAAGTTGCACCTCTCTTCCCATTTGGTCACGGGCTTTCCTATACAACCTTTGAATATGGCAACCTGCGCTTAAGCGAAAAATCCATCACACCGAATCAAACCCTGGAAGTACAAGTGGATGTAACAAATGCTGGGAAAGTCGGTGGCAAGGAAATCGTGCAGCTATATGTGCACGATGTGCAGTCCACGTTTGCACGCCCCGAGAAGGAACTCAAAGCATTCGAGAAGGTCGAACTTGCACCGGGGCAAACGAAGACTGTTACATTCACACTCAACCGCGAAGCATTCTGGTATTTCGATGTGGTCAAAAATGCATGGAGCGTGGAAGCCGGTGAGTTTGAAATTCTCGTTGGAGCATCGAGCCGCGATATTCGCTTGAACGGTTTCGTCACACTGCGACCCGAATCGCGTGCCTCCCGCCTCCACACCGGACTCGCGCTCAAGACTCTGCTCGATGATCCCGAAGGCCGCGCCATCGTTTCAAAATATGCCGGTGGCTTCCTGTTGATGGCGGATATGAGCATGGCGATGGATATGACCCTGGAGCAAATCGCTTCCAATCATCCCAACTTTGTTTCACAGAAACTGCTCGCCAGTATTGAAAAAGACTTGGCAGCAATAAAATAATTTGTTCGTTCTGTAGGCGCAGGCAGCTGCCTGCGCCTACAGAACCAGGATTGAAATCATTCATGAAATTTGGTTATTTCGACGACGTTCAACGTGAATATGTAATCACCCAACCCGATACTCCTCTCCCCTGGATCAACTACCTCGGCTGCGAAGAATACTTCGGTCTCATCTCGAATACCGCAGGCGGCTATTCCTTCTATAAGGATGCCCGCTTGCGCCGGCTCACGCGCTATCGGTACAACAATTCCCCGCTCGATATGGGTGGGCGCTATCTCTACATTCGCGATAACAGTACAGGCAAATATTGGTCGCCATCCTGGATGCCAACGCGTACAAAACTGGATGAATACCAGTGCCGCCATGGACAGGGCTACACGATCATCACTTCAAAATTTAATGGGATGAAGTCCTCGACCCGCTACTTTGTCCCGCTCGGAGAATCTCTCGAAATCTGGCAGGTGACCCTGACCAACGAGAGCGGCTCAGACTCAGATTTGAGTCTTTTCTCCGCGATCGAGTTTTGTCTCTGGGACGCGAATGACGACGCCACCAACTTCCAGCGCAACTATTCCATCGGGCAGGTGGAAGTTACCCCCCTCGCCCTTGAGGGGAGAGGGGGCGCGGGTGAGGGTTTAACCGTCATCTATCACAAAACAGAATATCGCGAAAGACGGGATCACTTCGCCTTTTTCGCATGTTCTGAAAAACTCGCAGGCTTTGACACACAACGTGAATCGTTCCTTGGTGCTTATCGAGGCTGGAATGAACCAACGGTTATTGAAGATGGTGAATCCTGCAATTCGATCGCCCATGGCTGGCAGCCGATTGGCTCACAGCATCTCAAAATCCATTTGAAGGCTGGCGAGCAGAAGCAAATTATTTTCATTTTGGGTTACCAGGAGAATCCGAAAGACGACAAGTTCGACCCGCCTGGTTCACAGATCATCAATAAGAAGTCCGCGCAGAAGGCGCTTGAGAAGTATTTGCAGCCTGCAAATGCAGACAAGGCCTTCGATGAATTGCGCGCTTATTGGACGCTGCTGCTCGGCAAACTACAGGTATCCACACCCGATGAACACACAAACCGCATGGTGAATATCTGGAATCCGTATCAGTGCATGGTCACGTTCAATATGAGCCGATCTGCCTCGTACTATGAAAGCGGTATTGGACGCGGCATGGGCTTCCGCGACTCAAACCAGGATCTGCTGGGTTTCGTGCACATGATTCCCGAACGAGCCCGCGAACGTATTCTGGATATCGCCGGGACACAACTCAAGGATGGCGGCGCATTCCATCAATACCAGCCGCTGACCAAACGCGGCAACAATGACGTGGGCTCCGGGTTCAACGATGACCCAGCATGGTTGGTGCTGGGCGTTTCGGCATACATCAAAGAAAGTGGTGATTGGTCTATTCTCGATGAACGCGTTCAATATGAAAACGAATCTGGAACTGAGAGTCCACTCTACGAACATCTGCAACGCTGCATTCAATATACGCTTGATCGACTCGGGCCGAATAATCTTCCGCTCATTGGTCGTGCCGACTGGAATGACTGTCTGAATCTCAACTGTTTCTCCGATACACCCGGTCAATCCTTCCAGACGACAACTAACAAGGAAGGAAAGGTCGCGGAAAGTGTGTTTATTGCGGGACTTTTCGTACTCGCCTGCAAAGAGATGGCTAATTTGACAAGAAAGATGAAAGAAGAAAGAGGTGATTCTTTCGTCTTTCGTTTTTCATCCGATAATTATCTCAAGTTCGCCAGCGACATGGAAAAAACCGTGTGGTCCGCAGGCTGGGACGGTGAATGGTTCCGACGTGCGTATGATGATTTTGGTCATGTTCTCGGCTCAAAGGAAAACACTGAGGGCCAAATCTTTATCGAGCCACAGGGTATCTGCGTCATGGCCGGGCTTGGCGTGGATAACGGCAACGCGGTCAAAGCATTGGATTCGGTTGCTGAGCACCTCGCCACGCCACACGGAATTGTTCTACAGCAGCCTGCGTTCAGTCAATATTACTTGCATCTGGGTGAAATCTCCTCCTATCCTCCCGGATATAAGGAAAACGCGGGAGTCTTCTGTCATACGAATCCGTGGATCATGATCGCAGAATCCATTGTAGGACGCGGGGATAAGGCATTCGATTATTACAAGCGTATTAATCCATCGGCGCGGGAAGAGATCAGTGAACTTCATAAATGTGAGCCATATGTCTATGCTCAGATGATCGCAGGCAAGGACGCGGCAACTCACGGCGAAGCGAAGAACTCGTGGCTTTCCGGCACCGCGGCCTGGAATTATGTGGCCATCACTCAATCCATTTTGGGAATTCAGCCAACACTGGATGGGCTGGAGATCAATCCTGTGATCCCATCTGCATGGGATGGGTTTTCAGCAACACGCATATATCGCGGCGTAACGTATCGCATAACGGTGAAAAATCCGAAGCATGTCTGTAAAGGCGTGGAAAAGGTCGCGGTCAACGGTAAAGCGGTCCAGGGTAGTTTGATCCGGGTGGACGCGGGCGCGGGCGAAGTGAACGTCGAAATAACGATGGGATAGTCATGGCTGCCTCCCCGCTTCCACTCTCATCCATTGAGAATCATGTTTTGAAACTCGATTACCTCGCAACCATGGGACCCCGAATCCTGGGTTTGTTCGCCAATGGTATTGACGGAAACCTGCTGGCGGAAACTCCTGCTGTGCACTGGTCAACGCCGCACGGAGAATATTATCCGCACGGTGGTCATCGTTTATGGACAGCGCCCGAAGATCCGTTTTATACCTGTCCTGAAGATGGTTTGGAAGCCGTCGAGGAAAATGGCAGAGTCGTTTTGAGAGGTCCAGTTGATGCTTCAGGCTTGCAAAAGGAAATCGCCATACGTTTGGAAAATGATCGTGTGCATCTTTCACACCGCGTCACCTGGCATGGAGAGGAACCAATCAGGCTCGCGCCGTGGGCGATCACCCAGTTCCGTCTGGGCGGGATGGCAACCCTGCCGCTCTCAAAATCTGAAGGATTGCATCCAAATCGCAACCTTGTTTTTTGGCCGTATTCAGATATCAAAGATGAACGTCTTCAATTAAGCGATGAGCTGATCACAGTGCAGGCATATGGAACCGGCAGAGCGTTCAAGGTGGGAAGCTTTATTTCAAGCGGGCGGAGCGCCTATCGATTTGGAAATGTAACACTGGTAAAACATTTTGCAGTGGATGTGTTCGAAGCATATCCGGATATGGGTTGCAACGTGCAGGTGTACGTGAACGATGACTGCGTTGAACTGGAACGCTGGGTGCAATCCGATCCTTGAATACCGGTGATAGTTCAGAACACGAAGAAGCCTGGCAGGTGTTTGTGGGAGATCATTCTGAGATTTTCGAAAGTGCCCTGGATTCGGTGGGCGATCATTCTTGAGAACATTAATAAATGGAGTTATGAATGGCAAACAAAATTATTTTTCCGAAAGACTTCTTGTGGGGGGCAGCGACGGCTTCGTATCAGATCGAAGGCGGATGGAATAAACATGGCAAGGGCGAATCCACATGGGATCGATTTACCCATACACCCGGCAAGATCATGAATAATGATACAGGTGATGTTGCAGATGATCACTATCGCTTGTGGAAAAAAGACATTGGCTTGATGAAGAAGCTCGGATTGCAGTCGTATCGTTTTTCGATCTCGTGGCCGCGCGTGTTACCCGCCGGCCGCGGCAAGGCGAATCAAAAAGGGCTGGACTTTTATGACAGGCTCGTGGATGGTTTGCTCGATGCCAACATTAGGCCATTTGTTACGCTCTTCCATTGGGATACTCCTCAGACGCTGGAGGACGAAGGTGGCTGGGTGGTTCGATCTACAGCCGAAGCATTCGTGGAATATACGGATCTCATCAGTCGAACTCTTGGTGACCGCGTCAAGAACTGGATCACGCACAATGAGCCTGCCGTAGTGGCATGGCTGGGCTATGGTACAGGTGTCCATGCGCCCGGGCAGAAGGATTTCAAACTTTCAATGCCTGTTGCACATCATCTCTTGCTATCACATGGATGGGCGGTACCGGTCATCCGCCGAAACAGTGCAGGTGCAGAAGCCGGCATTACGTTGAACATCGGCTGGAAGGTCCCCGGGTCAAACAGTTACGCTGATCGGGACCTGGCGCGCCGCGATGATGGCATGTGGTTCCGCTGGTTTGCCGATCCGGTTTACGGGCGAGGATATCCGTCTGATGTGGCAGAAGATTTCCAGAAAATTGGCGCGCTCGCCAACGGGATGGACTTTGTGAAAGATGGCGATATGAAGACCATCGCTGTTCCAACAGATTTCATTGGGTTGAATTACTACTCTCGAAATATCAGCCGCGCCGGTGAGAAGGACAACGATCCACAAACTGTTTTCCCTCAGCCTCAATCCCTGGAATATTGGACGGAAATGCCCTGGGAAAATTATCCCGATGGTCTGACCGGCGTACTGGGTCGAGTCTATTTCAACTACAATCCACTCAAGCTATACATTACCGAGAACGGCGCAAGCTATTCCACTCCGCCCGGTGAGAAGGGAAATGTGCCTGATATTCATCGCACCAACTATCTGCGGACACACTTCGTCGCGATGCACCGCGCCATTCAGGCAGGCGTTCCGTTGGCGGGATATTTTGTCTGGTCGCTGCTGGATAACTTCGAATGGTCGTTCGGATACAGCCAGCGCTTTGGGATTATCTGGGTGGATTACAAAACACACAAGCGCTATGTAAAGGACAGCGCCAAGTGGTATAAGAACGTGATCAAGAAGAATGGCTTCTAAATGATCAATGTAGGGATGGGCAGTTGCCCATCCCTACATGTTTAACCGGATACGAACGGGTTATTCTGTTTTTCCTCCCCTACTGTCGTCGCGGCACCATGTCCTGATAGCAGGCGCGTGTTGTCAGGAAGAGTATAAACCTGGGTTTTGATGCTCTGGACCAATTGTTCCCAATTCCCACCGGGGAAATCAGTACGACCGACAGAGCCTGCAAAGATGAGGTCGCCACAGAAGCAGACGTTGGCAGACGGAACATAGAGGATGCAGTGGCCGGTTGTGTGCCCAGGTGTGAAGCGCACTTCGAATTCCACATTTCCCAACCTCAAGATTTGTCCATGAAAAAAATCGATCGTTGGCTCAGGGCCGGGGTCAATATCAAAGCCAAACATTGCTCCACCACCACCGGCTCTCCACAACACATGATCGTTCGGATGCAGCGCTACAAGAGGCAGTGGATTTAACGCGTCCGCAATGGCGCCCGCGCCGCCTATGTGATCAAAGTGCGCATGGGTGTACCAGAGATGAGCAATGCGCCAGCCGCGTTTTTGAGCGGCTTCGAGGATCAGATTCCCATCCCAAGCCGGGTCGATCACCGCCGCGTCCCTGGTCTCGGAATCTGCGACCAGATACGCGTTCGTCTGCGCGGGGCCTAATGTAAATGAGACAAACTCAAGCATGACTCACCTTCCCGGGAGAAAATTGATAGGTCACAAAAATTGAAACGAGGATCAATCCAATCGCCAAAGGATAGACGATCACTGGGTCGCGCTCGAAAAGAATGCCTGCCAGGGGTGGCGTGAGGATAAATATGACAGAACCGATGGTTTCCATGACGCCATACGTGAGCCCCATCTGCGAATCGTGGACGAGTTCACGGGCCTGTGCCATCGCCATCGGGCGCCCCGCGCGGAAACCTCCCAACAAAAAATATCCCATCGCAAAAACAGGCAGGCCCGCTCCCTTCCAAATGGACATTGCAAACAGGATCACCAGAGCCTGCGAAAGCAAGAAGCCACGTCGAGGCTGGATGCGGCTGAACATCATCGCCATGAGCGAATTTCCCAGCGCGCCTGCAGTGAAGATGATCCCTGTCTCACTCAGTGAAAGTCCGCGCACACCTTCGAGGAAATTCGGGGTGAGAGGCTGTGCAAGATACATTGAGAAGATCGCGAAAGCAAGAACACCCATCAAGATGATGAATTGTTTATTCTGCAGCAAATCGGGTGGAGGTGCTTCCGGGTCATGATGGTCAATGGGTTGGTCTTCGATGAAAAACATGCAAACATTGGAAAGCAAGAACACAACAACTGCAACGAAAAAACTCATGCGCATTCCGTAATTGTCACCGATCCAGCCACCAGTGACGGGACCGAGCACCATGCCCAGGCCAAATGTTGCCGTTGTCAACGAAAGCACTGTGCCCACCTGCCACTTGCCGCGCGCCGCCGTCACGTAACTGCTCAATGGAGATGCCACAAAGGCCGTCAAGCCATATCCAAACAACCCAACCAAATAGAACGGCAATGACAACGCCAGGCCCATTACGAACGTTGAAACCAGTCCAACCACCCAGGCGATGATCAACAACGGCCTTCTTCCAAATCGGTCTGCGAGCCGCCCCGCCGGGATGTGGGTGACCGCCATCGCAAGACCGAATGCGCCGAGGACAATTCCGATCTGATACTCGTTCAAAAGGAATTGCTTATCCAAATAGATCGGGATGAAGTTGAAGAACAACCCCTCCCCGAATCCCCAGAGCAGCAATGCCGACGCGATGAATGGCAGATTTCGGTTCAAAGTGATTCCTGTGACAATTCAATTCTCTGGATGAATTCCAACGCAGCTTGGAAAACTTGATGACGGGCAGCGTCGCGCGGGAGAACGTGGCCTGATCCCGTGACAGATAGAGTTGTCTTATCTGACGCATTGATCAGATCCGCGTAAATCAGTTCCATGTTATCCGGCAGGACATAATGATCATCTTTGGAATGGATCAGTAGAACAGGCACGCGCACTTGATGCAAAGCATAGCGCATCTCGGCCAGAAGTTTATTCAACTGGCCGATCGAGCGCACAGGGTTCTGCGGATAGGAAATATGATCCTTCCACGATTCCTTATCGAACCAACTCGCGCCCGGTTCTTCATTGCTTTTCGGCATATACGGGATCATCCTGGCAATCCAATCGATGTGCCGTAATCGTGGGTTGTCGGGAAGTTCATAAGGCGTGGACATGGCCACAAGGCCTTTTACATCGAGCTGCGTGGACATAAGCAAGGAGAGGATCCCGCCCATCGAAAGTCCAATCAGGAAGATGTTATCGGCAACTCCGCGCAGCAGGTGATACCCATCTGCAACGGAGGCGGTCCAGTCGGTCCAGTTCGAGCGGATCATATCTTCCGGATCGGTCGCGTGTCCCGCCAGCCGAATCCCAAGGCAGGTGTATCCCTGCCGATTCAAGAATTCCCCCATCGGACGCATCTCTTTGGGTGTGCCCGTAAATCCGTGGATTAACAGGCACGCAGGTTTGGACGGTTCGCCTAAAAAGAGAAAAGGCTCCGCTGTAGGGATGATCTGAGTCATGTGTGAAATTATAGGCTATCCCGAACGCATCCATGCCGGACGCAGCGATGCCACCTTTTTATAGATGTAACAGCTCTCCTCATGCGCTCCCGCCAAATACCCTGTGGACATCAGAAACTCGTTGACGATCTCTCCGCCTGTGAACACAAATGTTTTCCTGAACAGCTTTGTCCATTCTTCGTTCGTAAGCGGATGATTGCTGTCGAGCCAGTTGCGGAACGAACCATATTCTTTTTGTAGCTCAAGGATTTTCCGGGCGTTGACAATCGCGGCATTGACCTTGAGCCGGTTGCGAATGATGCCGGCATTATTGAGCAAACGCGTAAAGTCTTTTTCCCCGTATTTGGCTACTTTGGCGATATTGAAATTATGATACGCCTTGCGGAAGTTATCCGCCTTTTTCAAAATGGTGATCCATGAAAGTCCAGCCTGGTTGATCTCAAGGATAAGACGCTCAAAGAGCAGGTTATCGTCCGTCAACGGAAAACCATATTGTGTATCATGATACGTTTTGTTGAAAACATCTTCCGGGTGGGAAGTGCAGTATTCACAGTAGGTTGTCACAAGATCATCTCCATAATTGGTAGGATGCGCGGCTGCCCGTCCACTTCGGAGTCCAGTTCGCCGATTTTATACATTCCCATTTTCCCATAAAAACCAAATGCATTGGGATCTGCTTCGAGTTGAATAATCTTGTACCCACGTTGACGCGACTCTTCAAGTGCATGAAGGAATAATCTTCTGCCGGTTCCCTTTCCCATAAATTCAGGCATAACCCACAAGTTCTCCAGCCATGCAATTCCGTCCTTGTCGAGAAGCGTATAAAAAGCGGCTGGCTTGTCGTCAACAACGGCCACCCAGCTTTCATTTGCTTCGAAATACTCGGAATTGAATGTTAACTGTGGAGTCCAGATTTCGATCCAACGCTCGGGATAACGCCAATGACGTTTCGCCGCCAAAGCTATATGGGTCAATGCATCGGCTTCTTCTGGAAGTACACGACGAACAAGAATTATTTTCTGAATTGTGCAGCCTGTTTGAGCATATCATCGTAGTGCAACTGGTCGTGATAGATCCCAATCCGCAACGTGACGATTAGATTGCACCACCCAAACAGCGGATCGTAGAGATAAAGGTTTCCAAGCACATCTTCATCCTTCTCCTCATAAAATTCACGGATATTTCTATGAAGTGTCCTCAGTTCGGCTTTCAACTCTTCAAAGGGAACTGGTTTACGCGTGTTGTAGCGCGGCGTCCATAGGAAGCCTACCCACTGCGGAAATCCGGGATCGCGATAGAGGTCATCAATCTCGACTTTGTACGGTCTGATACGGCGTAGCCGTCCATACCAGCTGGTTAGTTTCCAAATCCATTGAACAACAGGATAAAAGGAAGCAAACAGAAGGTAATTGTGATCGAGAATTTCGCCGATGCTCCATTCTTTGCCAGATGGTCTCTGCCAAAGCTGGGAGTCGGTCAATCCGTTGAGCGCGTCAAAAGTGGATTCGCGTTGGGAATCAAGAAGGTCAAGATATTGAGAGATGATGGATCTCACACACCAGTTGGATTTTCGGTCTTGACCAGGCGACAATCTACTAAATAGCCAGCACCAAAATTGACCAAAAGATTTACCCGACCTCTCGGATTTCTCTGGGCATATCCGACAAAACATCTGCGCCCGTTTCCGTGATGACCACATTATCCTCAATGCGAACTCCGTTGCGATTTGGCAGATAGATTCCCGGTTCCACAGTGAATGCCATACCAGGTTCAAGCAGTTGCATATTGTCCCCGCGCATATACGGATCCTCGTGGCCTTCCATGCCGATGCCATGACCGGTGCGGTGGGTGAAGTATACGCCATAACCTGCCTGCTCAATCACGTCACGTGCAGCTTTATCCACAGCCGCGCACGGAACGCCTGGCCTTCCAGCGGCGCGACCCGCAGCGTTGGCATCTTGAACAATCTTGTGAATTTTCTTATATTCGGCATCCACTTGACCAACTGCAAAAGTGCGCGTCAGATCAGAAATATAACCATCGTAAGCAGCACCCCAATCCACGACCAATAGATCACCAGCTTGTAACTTGCGCTCGCTCGGCGAAGCGTGAGGGTTGGCACCATTGGGACCGCCGGAAACGATGGGGGCAAACGGCATTTCGGGATCAGAGCCATGTTTGAGCAATTGCGTCACCAACTCCGACGATAACTCTTTTTCAGTCATCCCAGTCTTGATCAAAGGGATCGTCGCTTCGAGCGCGTTTTGCGCAATCTTCACCGCGCGGCGCATGGCGTCCACCTCGGACTTATCCTTTCGCAGACGAAGACCGGATAACACATCGCTTGCATCGGGATACTCCGCCTCAGGCGCGCCATCCTTGACATAGCGGAATTCCAGCAAACGGAGTTGACGCGGCTCGACCCCAATCCGCTTCCCATCGAGACCGAGAGCCTGCGTCGCCTTACGAAACACCTGCCCCCACTCTGATGGGTTTTCCGGATAAGCGAAGACTTTCAGTTCATAGGGCAGAGAGGCAACCTTCTGCAACTCAAGTTCGGGCAGCACAATCGCGGGAACCTGCTCCTTCGCGAACACCAAAACCACAGGTCGTTCCATCAAATGGAACCGAAGGCCGGTAAGGTGCGTCAGCGTCGGACCAGGGTTCAGGATCACGGCATCCAGCCCTGAGGTCTGAAGAGAAGCGTTGAGTTTATCAAAACGTGATTGAGTCATGGCGGTCTCCTAATGTAGTTTGCTCGAAGCTTGTAACTAATCCAAAGTATGAGTCCTTTTTGAGAAGAAGTATAGTATCCAATCAACGACGATTGGAAATAGTGTATCAAATGTTGTGATAATTCTGAACCACCACGGAATGACAAGGCTGCGCTGCGGGTGTTTTGCGAGATCAACCACGCGTTTGGCAACATAGTCAGATGTCATATGGAAATCAACGAGTTTCCTCACTGTGTCGCGGGCGTGATTTTTTTTGAGGTGCGTCCCAAATTCCGTGACGGCAGGGCCGGGATAGATGCCTGAGACCTTGACACCGAGCGCAGCAACTTCGCGCCGCAGTGAATCAGTGAAGGCCCGCACACCGTATTTGCTTGCGGAGTATGTTGTAATCAAGGGTGAGGCGATCAACCCGGCCACGGAAGACATATTGATGATGTGACCTGAGCCGCGCTCCAGCATGTCGGGAAGAACGGCATGCGTGACCAGCATGGTGCCGATGAGATTGACGCGAATGAGCGTTTCGATGTGACGTTCAGGGTCAAGCTCTTCGAACCAATCCATCGCGCCGAAGCCAGCATTGTTGAACAGGATGTCAATCCGTTCATAAAGATCAAGAGCAGTTTGCACCATCACGTCAATTTCAGCGGTCACATTGACGTCCACTGGAATGGCAATTGCCTCCCCGCCTTCACTCTGGATCTCGGCTGCGAGCTGCTGCAATCTTTCCAGTCGGCGCGCTGCCAGCACCACTTTACAACCTTCTTTCGCAAAGAGCCGCGCGGCTGCCTCGCCAAAGCCCGACGATGCGCCTGTGATAAGAACTACTTTTCCCTGAAGTGTGTTTGCCATGAATTCCACCAGTAGAATCGTATCATGAAAAACGCAAAACGGATTTCGTTTTGCGTTTCAATAATTCCAACAGGTGACAGTCACCTTAAAGGTGACTGTCACCTTTGCTCTTCATATCCTCTTCATGATAGCGTGCAAATGTTCGGGCTTGCGCAACATCAGAGAGCCCTGTAAAGTGTGAATTAACAAAGACCGAAAGACCCATGATCCTCGGCAGGAAGAGGCTGCGCCGCGGTCGTTTTGCAAGACCTACCACACCGCGTGCCACATCTTCAGGTGTTACCTTCAGCCATTCGGGAGTTGTGAAGTGTTGCTTGGCCTTATTCTCACCAATGTGTTTTTGAAATTCAGTAGAGGCACCACCAGGATACACCGCTGAAACCTGCACGCCAAAGGGAGTCGTCTCACGCCGCAATGCTTCCGTAAATCCGCGCACACCGAACTTCGCAGCAGAATAAATTGTGTAGAGGGGAGGAGCCGCCCATCCCCCAATGGAACACATGTTGATAATATGTCCGCTGCGCTGTTTGTACATTTGCGGTAGAACGGCACGCGCCGTCCAAATGACACCGAGTAAATCAACGGTGATTTGTGCCTGAATATCTGTAATCGGATCGAGCGTTTCGAACCAATCCAGGCGACCGAAGCCGGCGTTGTTGAAAAGTATGTCAATGCGACCGTAAGCATCGACTGTCGATTTGACCATCGCTTCGATCTGTGCGGGCTGGCTCACATCCACGGAGATCGGCAAAGCATCGCCTCCTCCGGCGCGGATTTCTTTCGCCATTTCTTCAAGCCGGTCAAGTCTGCGTGCCGCCAGGACGAGTTTACAGCCTTCCCGGGCAAACAACTTGGCAGCAGCCGCGCCAAACCCTGATGATGCACCGGTGATAATAACGACTTTAGCTATAAGCGATGGCATGCTCTCCTCCGACTTAATACAAACGTCCCGAAGGTTTCTTTTAAGACCATGGTCGAGAACTCAAACCTTCGGGACGTTGAAATGAAAACTATTCCCCTTCGTCTTGATTCCCATCCTTAGGCAGTCGCCTGGGTCGCGGCGGATCGATGATGGCTTTGGGCGCCAACGCAATTTGAAGAACTTCATCCATATGTTTCACGGGGATGATCTTCAATTCAGACCTGGCTGTCTTTGGCAGCTCGATCAAATCTTTTAAATTCTTTTCAGGCAAAATAATGGTTTTCAATCCGGCGCGGTGGGCAGCCAAAACTTTTTCGCGTACACCACCGATTGGCAGGATGCGTCCACGCAGCGTGATCTCACCGGTCATGCCGACATGCCTGAACACTGGACGTCCCGTCAACGCGGAGACCACCGCTGTTGCCATCGTGATTCCGGCCGATGGACCATCCTTCGGGATGCCGCCCTCCGGCATGTGCACGTGAATGTCCATGCGCTCGAAAACATCCAGGTCGATGTTCAGCTGGTGGGCGCGGGATTTGATATAGGTCAGAGCGGCCTGACCGGATTCCTGCATTACTTCTCCCATCTGACCCGTCATCTGCAAGCCGCCCTTGCCTTCCAATACCGCCACCTCCACGGGCATGATCTCGCCGCCGTTCTCCGTCCATGCAAGACTCGTCACCACACCCACTTCATCTGTGAGTTCAGCTTCCGGCTGGAAGATCTGCTGCGGACCCAAAAACTTTTCGATGGATTCGGGTGTGACGTTGGTAGGATATTTCCGGCCTTCGGCTTTCATGCGCGCGACCTTGCGACACACACGTCCAATTTCGCGTTCCAAATTGCGGACACCTGCCTCGTACGTATACTCACGGATAATCCGACGGAGCGCATCCGGCTCGAAGACGAGTTTGAGTTCGTCCACTCCATTTTCTTCGATCTGACGGGGAATCAGGTAGCGCGTGGCAATCTCAAGCTTCTCTTCTTCGATGTAGCCAGGGAACTCGATCACCTCCATGCGGTCCAACAGGGGAGCAGGAATGTTGCCCAGCGTGTTAGCGGTTGTTACAAACATAACCCTCGAAAGATCGAAAGGCAGTTCAAGATAATGATCGCTGAAGGCGTAGTTCTGTTCGGGGTCGAGCACTTCCAGCATGGCCGAGGCAGGGTCGCCGCGGAAATCGGAATACAGCTTGTCGATCTCGTCCAACATGAAGAGCGGATTGCTCGTCCCTGCGCGCTTGATCGTCTGGAGGATGCGCCCGGGCAACGCGCCGATGTATGTGCGGCGATGACCGCGGATCTCGGCTTCATCGCGCACACCGCCCAAAGAGACACGCACGAATTTGCGCCCAAGCGACTCGGCGATCGAACGTCCCAGTGACGTTTTGCCAACACCGGGAGGTCCAACGAAACATAGTATCGGCTGGCGTTCCTTCTTCGGTTTTAGTGAACGCACAGCAATATATTCGAGGATGCGCTCCTTGGCCTTCTTGAGTCCATAATGATCGCGCTCAAGAACTTTCGCGGCGTTTTTCACATCCAGATTATCCGGTGAACTGTTCGACCAGGGCAGGTCGACGATCCAGTCAATGTACGTGCGGATGATGCCCACTTCGGGAGCCATTGGCGGCATCTGGTTGAGTCGCTCCAATTCTTTGAGCGCGACCAGCTTAGCTTCATCGGGAAGATTCGCGGCTTCGACTTTTTTCTTGAGGTCATTAGCATCACGCGTGAAGATATCACCTTCGCCCAACTCGTTCTGGATCTGGCGCATCTGCTCACGCAAATAAAACTCACGCTGACTCTTATCGACCTCGCTTTGTACGCGCGAATGGATTTCATCTTCCAATTCGAGCACATCCACTTCCTGGGCAAGGATTTTGTTCAACGCTTGCAGCCGTCCACGCGCCTCGAGCAGTAACAAAAGACTCTGCTTTGCCTCGTAGTTCAGTGCAAGCGATGTGGCGATCATGTCGGCCAACCAGGAAGGCTCAGAGATATTCAACGCGAATAAGTGCGCTTCCTCTGGGATCGAGCGGTCCAGCTGGACGCAGCGTTCGAACAGGTCAAGCACCGAGCGCATGAGGGCCTGCGTTTGACGGTCGGCCGTTTCCGGCTCCGGTACGACGCGGGCTCGCACCATCAGGTACGGCTTCGTGCGCGTAAACCCGAGAATCTCGACGCGGCGGCGTCCCTGTACGAGGGCGGAGTGCGAGCCATCCGGCATCTGCAACAGCCGCCCTACCGCCATCTCCACGCCCACCGGCAAAAAATCATCCGGGCCGGGAGTATCCAGGTCCGCATCATGTTGCGTCAGCCCGATAACGGTTCGCTCTTTGAGTTGCGCTTCCTGCACGGCAAGCAGCGACCCCTCGCGCCCGACAAAGATCGGCGATACCATGCGCGGGAAAATAACCAGGTCACGGAGCGGCAGGACCGCCGCTTCGATAACGCCTTCGGCATCCGGCTCGCGGTTCGGGATGCGATATAACTCCTCTGTCCGTTGCGAGAGGGTCAGGTCAAAATTATCTTCTTCTTCGTTCCAGTCTCTTGTATGTGCCATTATTTCCTCATGTCATTGTGAGGGCGGCAGTCCGAAGCAATCTCCTCATCCATGAGGAGGGCTGCTTCGTCATCGCTACACAGCTCCTCGCAACGACATCAACTCATTCCAATCATTCCAAGTTTGCATTACCTCCGTGGTCACAAACTTCGAACCTGCGGATAAAGCAATGCTACCATCTTTTTAGGAGTTTTCCCGCACGCTGAAGAACGGATATGAGGAAACTCGTGCTCAGCCTTCAGCCCGGTGTTTCTCCTCACCTGATTCTTTCTTTCCACGCCGCACTGACTTGACCTGCAAAGGCGACGCTGCCCGCCGCCAAGACCAATTTTCCGTCTCCAGCCAGCTCGAGCGCCCGTTCCAGTGCGTCTGCTACGCGGGAAACTGCTTCTACAGAGATACCAGCTTTACGAACCTGTTCTGCAATCCACTCCGCGGAGGGTGCTCGCGGATGGTCAGCATGTGTGGCCACGACCACTTCGAGCCTGGGCTCGAGTTCTTCCAACATTCCGGAAATATCCTTGTCCTCCAAAGCACAAAAGATCAGGATGACAGGATAACCCGGAAAATATTCATCCAGGGTCTGACGTAGGCGCAAAGCAGAATCGCGGTTGTGCGCCGAATCGATCACGACAGGTGGTTCGCGCTGAAGGATTTCAAAGCGGGCCGGCCATTTTACCTGAGAAAATCCCTTTTGTATGGCTTCGTCGGAGATTGGGAGAGCGCTGGCTTTCAAAGCAGCATAGGCAATTGCGGCGTTTTCGATTTGGTGGCTGCCCAATAAAGGTATTTTCAGACTCACAGCTGCATGCTGAAAACTGACAGCTAATTCCTGTCCATCCAATGATGATTCCAACCGCTCAAACTTTACATCCCTCCCAACCAAAACCATCGGACAATTCTTTTCCGTGGCTACACGCTCCAAAACTTCAAGCGCCTCCTCTGTTTGAGGAGCAGATACAACTGGAACTCCCGGTTTGATGATTCCCGCCTTCTCCCCCGCGATCTTGGCAAGGCTATTTCCCAACACTGCCATATGATCATAAGATAATGACGTAATAACCGAAACTTTCGGCGTGACAATATTCGTGGCATCCAACCGCCCGCCCAAGCCAACTTCGATCACTGCCGCGCTGGCGTTGTTTTTTGCAAACGCCAAAAATCCAAGCGCGGTGGTGATTTCAAAGGTAGTCAACTTCGGAATTCGCGCAACGGCCGGTTTGATCTCTTCCACCAGCTCGATCATTTGCTCATGCGAAATCGGTTCGCCGTTGATCTGAATCCGTTCCACGTAATCCCACAAATGCGGAGATGTATACAAACCTGTCTTATATCCCGCCGCCTGTAACGCGGATGCGCACAGTGCGCTGACCGAGCCCTTGCCCTTTGTCCCTGCCACATGGATAATGGGATATTTCTCCTGCGGATCCCCAAGCGCTTC
>JBGPNQ010000019.1:0-28918 GCA_041487615.1 Anaerolineae bacterium | reverse complement strand
GCTGTTTGTACCCACTTATGCAAGAGGTCTACTCCTGACTGCATCAATGTGCGTAACTGCCCGTGGGAGAGTGATTGCAATTGGTCGCGGGGACCTCGTAGCGTTTGCGTAACTGTTTGCCTGTGGAAATCATCCAGTTGGCAAAGCTATACATCGTCCGTTCGAAGAAACGCGGTCGATACACGCGTGATTCAACCTGGATTCCCGCCTTCTCCAGACGGATTTGATCCGCCTCGTTCAAAAGCTCCTGCCGGCGATATTCAGCCATAAACTCGTTTTGCCAGTGATTCATCACAAACTCCTTTACTGATACCGATCACGAACGACTTGCCGCTGGACTCATTACCGCCTGTCTCACGCATAACATGCGTAAGTAAACTATTCAAATGGTTTTGTAGCCTGAAACTCAAATCACAAGTTTACCTAATTATGCGGCACTATGTAATATATGAGCTTCCTGTATGATTTTGCAGTCTGAAGTTCAAAGTCCAGGTTCAGTTATTTATGCAGCACTTCGTAATAAAAAGGCGCTGACGGCCTTGAGTGTTTTCGCAATTCGATCTTCGTTGAGAATATAGACCTTTGCTCCGTTTGCTCTCCTTTCCTGTAAATATCCGGATGCCGTAAGTTGAGACAGGTAACGCGAAACGCTTGGTTGACTGAGGTTGATCGCTTCCATGATCTCCTGGGAACGCATCTCGCCTCTCTCAGCGATCATCTGCAAGATCTGTAAACGGGTATCATCCGCGAGTGCTGAAATCCTTGAAACGATTTCCGCCCGGTCCAACTCCGGGACGCGTATATCTGATCCTTCGGGGAGGTGGGCGCCAAAGTAGATATAAAAATTGTCACCCAGTTTCGTCGCGCGCATATACGGTCCGATATGAGCGTTTGGGATGAAGATCAACTCTTTGGCATTCAGCAGTTCATCGCCCCATTTGGATTCCACTATCTCCTTGCCGGTCACAAAATCGATCAACTCCACACGGGTCATGTGACTGATATCGATTTGGTTGAATGCCTTTGCCGATTCATCCAGCATGGGACGGACGCGATTCCATTCAGCCTGCAGGTGATTTTTCCAGAACCAACGCATATGCCCGGTGATTAGTTGCTTCAGTGCAGCAGGGTCAATCACGTATTGATAAGCACGCGTTTCAACATCTTCCTCCACGAGTTCGTCACCAAAACGGAACCGTAGAAACTCGACATAGTCGCGAGCAGAGGATAGTACTTCATCCCAATCCACCGGCTGGTTTCCGAAGTTTCGGGATTCTGCGGTGATGCAAATTTCTGAGTAGGCGTTCAACAACCGTTCTCGAAACTCGGAAGGCGTGGTAGCTTCAAGATCTTCTAGGTACGTCTCGAAGTTCATTCCTGGCTTCCGTGGTTGGACAGTATGGTGAAATCCGATCATCACCAGTTTGTGACGAAACTGCTCCTCACTGGACATTTGTGCACGAGTCCGGGTGACCCACTCGTGAATGCCTGGCTCATCTTCCGCCTTGGTGATCAATAACATGCTTCCAAATGCATTGAGCGCTGGCTCGATCATTATCAGCGTATTTTCAGTTTTTGTTTTTTCAAGGTTGAGCGCAAAAGGTGACATAGTTTTCTCCAAATTATTGAATTATTCACAAAATTGAATAATGTGTATATTTTAATTAGTTTGCTGTTTTTGTCAAGGTTAAAGAGCAAAAAATCCCTGCCTTTTTAGGCAGGGATGAGAGTTTTCAGTTCGTTCCTGGTTATGGACTGGGTGTGCCTTCGACCGTTACTCCCACCCAGGTGAAGACGCGCTTTTCGCTGGTCGCCCCGGCTGAGTCATAGAGCGGCTGGCCTTGCTCATCCACGCCATTCTGGCGGACGGTCGACACCCACCAACGGATCACGTGCGCAAGGTTGTCGTTCGGGCGGAAGGACGTTGGAACGATAAACTTGGTATCCGTGACGTACTCGGTGATCCGGCGTCCCTGACCTGAAGTCACATCTTCAATCGTGACTTGATATCTCTCATTGTCGCGCAGCGTGCCAATGGACGCCCACTGCAATGTCACAATGTCATTGGCAAGGGTGAAGGCAGCGCCATCCGCCGGCAGGAGCAGATTCGCGGCCGGGTAGGGAGGCGGCAGCGTCGCCGTGGGAGTGGGTCCCGGTGTGGCGAATCGCTCACATAATGGAATGATGATCGTTGTTCCAATAAAAACGTTATCCGAGGAAAGTCCGTTATAGAATTTGATCGCGTCCTGCGGCACGTTGTAGTTGGCAGATATGATCCCAAGGGTATCGTTCGCCTGGACCGTGTATATGACTTTTTCACAAGCTACCGCGGTCTGTGTGGCCGCGTTGGGGATGTCGGTGGGAGGTGGCTTGGGTGTTGGAGTGGGATATGGGATTTTCAGGACCTGTCCAACGGAAATAATACAGGAGGCAGGCAGCTGATTCGCAATAACGATGCTTTGCACCGATACGCTAAACGCCACGGCGAGCCCGCCGCAGGTATCACCGGAACGTACTGTGTAATCCAGGGGTGGCAGCGGTGTTTCAGTTGGGATGGCAGTTGGGGCGAGCGTTTCCGTTGCCGTTGGCGTGACCGTTGCCGTTTCCGTAGCTGTGCCTACGGCTGTGGGCTCCGTAAGTTGCCCCCCGATGCCTGCGCGTAAACTGAAATAAACAACAGACGCACCGATCAGCAGGATCACAGCCAGGGCACCAAGTGCCACAGGTAGGCTGAGGGTGACTTCTGGCATACGGCTCGCTTGCATTCCCGATTCTGTTTTTTTCGATTTCGTGGCGGCTTTCGCAGTCAGTTCCGTGCCGCACACCAGACAACGTGTGGCGTTTTCACTGAGACGCGTTCCGCAGGTTGGACAGATTTGCGATTTTTGAGATGTAGGTTCTTGAAGCATACCGGCGGAGATTATACCATCGAACAAACGCCGCTATTTCGGATAGCGACGGGGCGTTTTGGAACGTATACCACTCGTCAGGATCATCCGTTTTCGATCAGAATCCTTTTCCGAGGCGTCGCCGCTTCTCTCTACGCTTTAGCCTGGCCGCTGTCCATTGATCATGACTCCAGCCTTCGCCGCGTAATCGCTGTATCCGCCGAGGGATTCGGTGATCATCCCATCTTCCAGCGCAAAAATTCGGCTGACAGTCTGATCGAGAAAATATCGGTCATGAGAAATGACCAGCACCGTCCCGTTGAAATCCTGCAACGTGTTTTCCAGGACCTCAGCAGATGCAATATCGAGATTGTTGGTGGGTTCGTCGAGCAGCAGGAAATTGGCTCCCGATAGAACCAGCAACGCCAGTTGGAGCCGGCTTCGCTCGCCGCCCGAAAGGGAGCCAATCCGCTGCGTTGACTGCTGGTACGTGAACAGGTAGCGAGTCAGCAAGGATACGGCCCGTCCCTCGCTCATATTGCCTGCGAGCCTTACCGCGTCGATTAAAGTCTGATTGAAGTCCAGAGTTTCGTGTTCCTGCGCATAGTAACCAACCTTAACGCTCGGTCCAATTTTGATCTCGCCGCTTGTTGGTTGTTCGCGTCCCAGAATCAGTCTAAGCAGCACCGATTTTCCTGCGCCGTTTGCGCCGATCAATCCCACGCGCTCTCCGTGGCGGATGAGGAAGTTGAGTACTTCAAGAATGCCGCGGTGCGAGAACGATTTACTCACATCTTTGAACTCGAGCACTTGATTCGACCCGCGCCAGCCGTTTAGTTCCAGACTCATTTTGCGGCGTTCCAACACGGGACGGTCGATTTTCTCGATCCGCTCAATCCGGGCTTCCATGGCATGTATGCGCGACGCAAATTTATCGTTGAAAACGACCCATTGCTGGTAACGTTTCACCGCCATCTCGAGCCGGCCGATCTCGCGCTGCTGGATTTGATATAACTCCTCCTGTCGCGCTAACCGTTCTTCCTTGTCAATAATATACTCTGTGTAATTTCCGATGAAGGTTGTGATCTTTCCATCTTCGATCTCCGATATATGTGTAATACACGCATCCAGCAAATAGCGGTCATGCGAAATGATCACCACCGCGCCGGGATAGTCAATGATCAATTTTTCAAGAAATGCCTTCCCCGGCATATCGAGGTGATTGTCGGGCTCATCCAACAGCAGTATAGACGGACGCGCTAACAGCAATTGTGCGAGTCCTATAAGTTTTTTCTGCCCGCCGCTCAATGCCTGGATGGGTTTCTCGAAATCGGGTTCAGGCAATCCCAATCCGCGCAACAATTCGCGGACGCGCGATTCATAGTTCAATCCGCCCAATGACTCGAACTCTTCCAGCAGTTTATGTTGTGCATCCAGTGTGCGTTCCAATGCCTTTGCGTTGTTATATACAGCTGGATCACCAAGTTTGGACTCAATGCGCCGTAACTCACCATCGATCTCTGCCACGCGCGCATTTCCTTCCAGCGCCAGAGATATCGCGGTTCGCTGCGGGTCAAACTCAGGATGCTGAGGGAGATATCCAAGCGTCACGCCCTTGGCTTTGATAACCACGCCCTCCTTCTCAGGGGAATGCTCGCCGGTGATCAACTTAAGCAGTGAAGATTTTCCAGCTCCATTGGGACCGATCAGACCGATCTTTTGGTCATGCTGAACCTCCCAATTCAGGTCACGGAAAATGGCGTGAGCTCCAAGGATTAGTGTGGCATTTGAAACTGTGATCGAAATCATGTGTACTCCATTGTACTTGTCACTCTGAGCGGAGCGAAGAGTCTCTTCTACTTTGACGGAGATTCTTCGCCGCTTCGCGGCTCAGAATGACAGGGCCTAGACTTAAACAAAAACGCCGCAGGCGACTGCGGCGAAGGGTGATGACAAAAACTGACTTATCTCATCCAGGCAACAGGCGCGATTCGAGGAACCCCTCGTAATCAAATCCACGCACACCGATGCACAGGTACATGTTGCTGGAACGTTCGTATCTCATAGTGAGGCGATTATAGCATAAGTTTTGGGCGTATAATTTGATGGATATTGGGGAAAGTCCTGTGTAGCCAAATTAATGATTTCTGCCAGCCCTTCCTTTGGGAAAGTAGTTGGGATTTTAGGAGTGTTGTATGGCTCGCATTGAGAAAACCATCTTCATCAGTTATCGCCGTAAGGATATCTCCTGGGCATTGGCGGTCTATCAATACTTGACCAGCCAGAAATATGATGTGTTCTTTGATTACACCAGCTTATCAGGCGGGGATTTTGAACAAGTTATCGTCAGCAATATAAAAGCGCGCGCTCATTTTGTTTTGGTACTCACCCCAACTGCACTGGATCGATGCCATGAGCCCGGCGATTGGTTGAGGCGCGAGATTGAGACTGCGGTCGATGAAAAGCGCAACATTATTCCGCTATTTTTCGATGGTTTCAATTTTAGTTCGCCATCCATCGCTCAAAAATTGACCGGCAAACTCTCCTCGATAAACCGCTATAACGGGTTGGATGTGCCTGCTGGTTATTTTCTGGAGGCGATGGGGAGGCTGAGCAGTCGGTATTTGAATGTTCCGTTGAATGCGGTGATTCATCCTGTCTCTACAGAAGTGCGGAAAGTTGTCAAAGAGGAACAGATCGCCGCGGATATGGCACTTATCCAAAAGAGCGAAGATATCAAAGAACTGGTCACGTCCGCCGAAGAGAAGTTGGCGGGATCGAGACAAACTGAAACAAAGATAGCGTCCTCATCTCCCGTGCCGCGTGTAGTCAGGAAAGACTCGCAGAGAGCCAACAGGCGGTTGCTTGGAGTTGGTTCTGCAATTGTTCTCTTTGTGATCCTGGGGTTGGTTGTCAGAGCGCTGATGCCAAAAAATGTGCAGAAAATCGAACCAAGTTTGACGAGTTTAGTTATCCCTATAAGTGGTGATATATCCTTGGTCCCTCCTACCGAGACTGCTATGGTGCAGTCGACATCCACTCAAACGGACGCGACCCTCGTTGAGAAGCCGCCTCTCACAGTTACTTCTTTACCAACCGCTGGCGCTGCCGGTATCAGAATATCACCGACCGATGGAGCCACTCTTCTTTTCATTCCGCCCGGTACTTTTAAGATGGGATTAAGAGATGAACAGGTAAATCTGCTGAGAACGTTGTGCAACAGTGGTGCTTGCGAAGAATTATATCAAGCATCCTGGCCCGAGCACGAAGTACGATTGACCAAAGGTTATTGGATCTACCAGATGGAAGTAAGTAATTCTGAGTATGCAAAGTGTGTCGCTGCAGGAAAATGCAGTCCACCTCGATCCTATTCTTCCGCCGGTCAGCCGAGTTATTATGATAACCCCGCCTTCGCGAATTACCCGGTCGTATGGGTGGATTGGTATCGCGCCGATGCATACTGCAGCTGGGCTGGTGAGCGTCTGCCTACGAGTGCGGAATGGGAATATGCTGCCCGTGGGAACGATGGGCGGCTGTTTCCCTGGGGAAATGATCTGCCAGATGGCCGTCAGGCGAATGTCAACAATGCTTTTGGGGTAGCGACCTCGATAGACCGTTTTGCAGAATATCCGAGCCCGTTTGGTCTATTGAACATGACTGGCAATGTATGGGAATGGGTGTCCGATTGGTATAGTCCCACGTATTACAGAGAAAACCCAGACTGGACTGATCCGAAAGGACCTACCGACGGCACCTATAAGGTGGGGCGGGGCGGCACCTGGTGGGCTCCGAGCGCTCTCGCAAGCATAGCGATCCAGGATTGGGAATTTCCAGACAACGCCGATAGCAGTTATAGCTATGACAGTGTTGGTTTCCGTTGTGCGGCTTCAGATTGACGCCCTTCCTCAAACCTTCCCAATCTGATAAAATACGAGCCGCACGCCGAACGCTTTGTTTTTGTTCAAAAAACCCTCGGCCTTTCCCCGCTGGGGGTTTTTGTGTGCTTAGCCCGCGGACGGTAGACGATGGACCGTTTGCCTCGGCCTACGGTCAATTTTCCATCGTCCCGAATATCTAATTTTGAATAACGAGTAACGAATGCTAACTGAACGAACCGATCTCCGAAATATCGCCATCATCGCCCACGTTGACCATGGCAAGACGACCCTTGTAGATTCTGCTGCGACAGTCACACACCTTCCGCGAGAACCAGCAAGTTGCTGAACGCGTGATGGATTCCAACGATCTCGAGCGCGAACGTGGCATTACCATTCTTGCGAAAAATACAGCCATCCACTTAAACGACCCCAAGACCGGCAAGGAGATCAAGATCAACATCGTGGATACTCCAGGTCACGCCGATTTTGGCGGGGAAGTGGAACGCGTCATGAACATGGTGGACGGTGTTCTGCTGCTCGTCGACGCGGCGGAAGGACCCATGCCACAGACGCGCTTTGTCCTCAAAAAAGCGCTCGAAATGGGACACAAGGCTGTGGTCGTAATCAATAAAGTAGACCGCAAGGATGCGGAACCCTCGCGCGTCCTGAACGAAACTTTTGACCTCTTTATCGAATTGGGCGCCAGCGACGAGCAGGCGGATTTCCCTGTAGTCTATGCCCAGGCGACTGCTGGTAAGGCAGGTCTTTCTCCGGAACTCGGACCTGACCTGCAACCCTTGTTCGATGTCATCCTGCAAAAGATCCCCTCCCCGAAAGTGGACCTCGATGCGCCTCTGCAGGTTCTCGTCACCATGCTGGGATATGATGATTACCGTGGCGTCACAGCCATTGGGCGAATATTTGCAGGCAAAATCAAAGCAGGTCAACGCCTTACGCGCATGACTCGCGACGGACGCTCGCTTCCTGAATCGGCCAAATATCTTTACACCTTCCAGGGATTAAACAAGATCGAGATCGAAGAAGCCAGTGCTGGTGACATTGTTTCATTTGCCGGTCTGGAAGGCATCGGTATCGGCGAGACGCTTGCCGACCCAAATAATCCCGTCGCCTTGCCAACGATCAAAGTGGAAGAACCCACGGTCCGCATGACATTTGGCGTGAACACAGCGCCGTTCGCGGGCAGGGAGGGCAAGTGGGGCACCTCCCGTAGATTGCGGGAACGTCTATTCGACGAACTGCGTACGAATGTGGCTTTGCGCGTGGAAGAAACTGAATCGGCTGAAAATTTTCTCGTCTCAGGTCGCGGTGAGTTGCATCTCGGCATTCTGATCGAAACGATGAGACGCGAAGGCTATGAATTCCAGGTTTCGCGCCCGGAAGTGATCTTCCACAATGCGGATGACGGCGCGCTGCTCGAACCCTATGAAGAAGTCCATATCGAGACCAGTAACGAGACGGTGGGCGCGGTTGTGGAAATGCTCGGGGTGAGACGAGGCTTGATGCAGGAGATGCATGACGCGGGTCAGGGAATGACACGAATGGTCTATATCGCCCCGACGCGCGGTTTGCTGGGCTTCCGCTATCAGTTCCTCACCTCCACACGCGGCGCAGGTGTTATGCACACCATCTTCCATGGATACGATGAAATGTCAGGACCGATGTCCACGCGCCAAACCGGTTCATTGGTAGCCTGGGAGGCCGGCGACACAACGGCCTATGCGCTGAAGAACGCCGAAGAGCGCGGCACTCTATTTCTCGGACCCGGTGTTGCGGTCTATGAAGGCATGGTAGTCGGCGAAAACGCGCGCGGACAGGATATGCCCATCAACGTCTGTAAGAAGAAACATCTGACGAATATCCGTTCTGCGGGCGCGGACATGGAAATCCGCCTCACGCCGCCTCGCCGCATGTCTCTGGATGAGGCGGTCGAGTATCTCTCGGACGATGAACTGCTTGAAGTCACACCTGAGTCATATCGCATCCGCAAGCGCATACTCGATACTGAAGAACGCGGCAAACAGACCAAGAAGGCCAAAGAGCAGCTCGAAGAAGCTTGATTCAAATATCGTGGCGCGATGTGGCATCCCATATATTGCTGGTTTGGCCGGATAACATCCCGCCCCGCGATTCTGATGGAAAGAAAAAATGTCCCGGAAATTTCCGAGACATTTTTGATTCTCTACGTTTTCTTAACAGGTTGGTTTTCCAACTCTCGTATTTGCGGAACCGCCTGGAGAGTATACCTGTACGTAATACTCAGCACTTTCCCCTGCAAGCAAAGTAATCGTTTCGGTGTACGTTGTGGAATTGGCGGCCAGTTCGGCGATGGATGTGCCATCCCGCAATATGCGATAACCTGTCTCAGCAGTTGCCCGATCCACCCACTCGATGGTGATCGTCATTTGTCCAAGACTACAAGAAAACTCCCACTTCGAAAGGGACGGTGCAGGAGGTGGAGCAGGTGTGGCTGTGGGAGGTGGTGTCACAGACGGAACAGCCCAATAACTGCCTGCGAGTTCGACATACTCACCCCACAGCCAGCAACTGCCTGTTTTGCTTTCGGCGGATTTTACAAGCCAATAATTTGTAGGGTCATATCGTCCAAGAATTTGGAGTTTCTTCTTTTCAAGGTAGGTAAAGACAATCTCGTAATCCTGCCCGGGCCCTTCCCGACAATTGGTCTGCTGGAGCACTGTCAACATCGGTGTCGAAAATGTCGGTGTGATGGTCTGTATCAGCGCAGGCGTCGCTGTCAAAGACGCGATTGCAGTAATGGATGGTGTGGCCATGATGGTGGGCACATTGGCAACATTTTCGGCCTGTGCCTGTAGTGTCGCCGCGATAATGGTCGCTGCCTGATCATTCACCGAGACAGCCTGGGGAGTAGCTGGTGCATTGCAGGCCAAAATCGCAGCGATCAAAACGAGAGTTGCCAGACGAACCTTTGACTTGTGGTTATTCATATATTTATTATAGGTCTATTTACCGCTTGTCTCATAAAAAAAGTAATCTTCTAAAATGGTTTGGCAGGCTGAAACTCAAATCACAAGTTTACCTGATTATGCGGCACTATGTAATTTTCTTGTGGGCGCGTCCGCCGATACGGAAGAACTGTAATTTGCCTTTTTCATCCCGGAAGAATTCTCCGAGAGCGTTCTTATAGGGCTCATCCAGGCCGATAACCTTATCCCTTTCATAGAATGAAAAACGCACAGGCGGCAGGGCAGGACCCGGGGGCGTTTCAGGAGTGGGGAAGCCTCCAAGCGGAATATGGTGATGCACCAAATGGCCGTCTTGGACTCTCAGGTCAAAGCATTCCGTGCCAATTTTATAACGTCCAACATACTCTTTGAGTTCCACGGCCGGAGTAGCAATAGGCTCCGGCAATTTTGATTTCGCATTGAAGTAAAGCTCGAGTGCCTTGGAGAGTACGCCCTCATTGAGAATGCCGCCGTCGTCACTGTTCGTCAGGATTGCACAGGCGAAGTCTGTGTTCGGGATAAAGAAAAAATACGCTTGCTGGCCGTTCGTCGCACCGCCATGAGAATAGACAGTAACGTCGCCAACTTTGCGGATAAACCATGTGATTCCCATCAGTCCGCGTGCACCGGCATCTGCTTGTGGGATGCGCATCGCTTTGAGGCTTTTCCCCGTGATGACGTTTTTCTTTCCCTTGCTCATGTGGAAGCGAGCGTACTTCAGTAGATCGCGGATCGTGCTCACGACGCCTCCCACGCCGTTGCCTGCCCTGCCAATCGCCCACGGACGCGCCACCTTGACATTTCCCTTCACCATTTGATGTCCGACCACAAAACGATGCGTGAACAAAATATCGCTTGGATAAAAGAAGGTCATATCCAGCCCCAGTGGATCGAGCAGCATATCCTGGATTGCCTGCTCATACGGTTTTTTCGTAATAACTTCGATAATGCGCGCAGCAACATTGAATCCCGTATTGTTGTAGGACCAGATCGTTCCCAACGGCTGGATCTGCGGCATCCTGGCGATGTCTTTCACCATTTTATCGAGCGCGTCATCGCCGTTGCCGAAGTCATTGAAGTAATCGCCGACCCATCCGCCCATGTGTGTGAGTAACTGTCGAACTGTGACTTTTGCAGTTACATCCTTATCTTTTACTTTGAAATCCCTGATATATTTTCTGACAGGCGCATCGAGATCAACTTGCCCTTGCTCAACAAGCATCATCATCAATGTCCCTGTGTAGGTTTTGCTGATCGAACCTGTTTGGAAAAGTGTATCCGCCGTAACTGGCAGCGGATGCTCCACACTGGTAATGCCAAACCCAGCCGTATATTCCTTGCCTTTGTAGTAAATACCAAGGGCAACGCCAGGAACCCGGAGCCGCTTCATCTCCTTGAGGATGTGCCTGCTGATGGAGCCAAACTTAGAATTTTTGATTGACTTAAAGGATGTGCTTGTGTTCATGCTTTGATTATAAACAGACTTCGGAAGTCTGCCGGACTTCCGAAGTCTCACTTTTCACGTCTCACTCGCCCGTCCCCTCCAGCCACGTGGACATGTACTCAGGCTTTTCCAATTCGAGCGCGTGAGTTGTGAGGCTCAATGGATAGAAGGTATCCACCATGACCGCCAGTTCCCTGGTCTCTTTTGCGCCGATGCTCGCTTCGGTCATGCCGGGTTGGGGACCGTGCGCCAGCCCATACGGGTGCATGCTGATGTCGCAACGGTCGATGCCTTTGCGGGACATGAAGTTGCCTTCCGCATAATAAATGACCTCATCCGAATTTACGTTCGAGTGGTTATATGGCGCAGGGATCGAATCGGGATGATAGTCGAACAATCGTGGCACGAATGAACAGACAACAAAGTTGTGTGCTTCAAAGGTTTGATGCACAGGCGGCGGCTGATGGACGCGCCCTGTGATGGGTTCGAAATCCTCGATGTTGAAGATCCAGGGATAGAGATAGCCGTCCCAACCGATAACATCGAAGGGATGATAATCCAGGATGTGCCTACTCATCCGGTCACGGACTTTGATGTGCACCTCGAATTCGCCGCGTTCAGTGTGTGTTTCCAAATCCTCCGGCAATCGAATGTCGCGCTCGCTATAAGGTGCGTGTTCCAGCAATTGACCGAACTGATTGCGGTAGCGTTTCGGCGGCTCGATCTGCGATGGGTTTTCAATCGTAAAGAACCTCGCTTCATCCCCGTCAACGTGCATTTGCCAGGTTGTGCCGAACGGGATGACTATGTAATCGCCTTTGCGGAATTTGAGATTCCCGAACTGCGATTTCAGCACGCCGCTCCCTTCATGGACCCACCACGTCTCGTACGCCTGTGCGTTGCGGTAGAAATAATCCATGCTTTTGGTGGGACGTGCCACACCCAGAGTCACATCCCTGTTTGCCAGGAGCGGTATGCGCGCCGAAACGGCATCCGTTCCGAGCGGCGCGTCGGCAGTCTTGAAGGCGCGGTGACGTATGGGGCCGAAGTCCACGGTTTCGGTTGCGCGCGAGCCGAGGTCTTCCATTTGCTTGACGCGCGGGGGCAGGAAGTTGTGATACAGGATCGATTGAAGCGATGAGAATCCCTCCAATCCCATCAATTCTTCACGATATAACTCTCCATTTGGCTTGCGGAATTGGGTGTGACGTTTGTGGGGGAGTTGTCCAAGCTTGTGATAGAAAGGCATTCGAAGCTCCTTTTTATTTCGGTATTTCAGAAAATGTGAACGCACTTGTGAGTCGATTGGTGCGCGCATGTTGCAGAGCTTCTGATGCAGATTGCATAATTTTATGGCCTGAGATGGAGCGGTCGCCCGGCAGAGATGCGATTCCAATAAAAGCAAACAATGTGAAAGATACCCTGTCATAGGTTTGAGGCTTGATGTTCAGCAAATTTTCCAGTCGCTTGCAGGCGATTCTTGCACCCTGTGCACCGGTGGAGGGCATCAAGACCAGAAACTCACTGCCTTTCTTACAGGGAATATCGGTATCGCGCAAGTGCAGGTTGAGCACATTAATCACGAACACTTCTGCACTATGTTGCGCCTGCGGACTGGCGGGATCTGTTTCAACAACAAGGTCAATCAGTGTCAAATTATCACCGTAACGACGCGACCTGTTGATTTCATGGTCCAACAGGGTCCTGAATGATTCAGGAGGATACAACTCAATTTCATGTACGAGAGCGTTTTGCATGGGATTGCTCCATCTTATACCTGCATATTGTGACAGAACGTGCCTTGCCCGAGTCGCATTCCTCAGGGTGTCACCACTATCGATTGAATCAAAGCGTCCAGTTGAGTGAGCGATGGATTGAATGAGTCTTGATACATGGCGTCCAGCGCTTTTGTCACGGCATCATAATAGGCCTGATCGGGCCCTGTCGCTGTAGGAATTGCCACACCTCCAACAGGGATGGGCGCCGCGGGCGTTTCATTTTCTGCAAGAATGGATGATGTGATCGGCAGAATAGCTATCATGTAATATTTGCCATCATTCGTCAACCCCTGAAAATGATAAAACAACTCATGGTTGTTGATCGGTGCAGGATATTGGTCATATTGAGTCAACAGACGTATACCGCGTCCACTCTTGAAGTTGATCAGCTGCATCTCCGAGACAATCAGTTGAGCAGCATTGAAGATGGGAACATTTGGCACTGCATCCCCGGATAGGGGTGAGCCGGCAAGAACCGCTTTGACTTTTTGAATTTGGTCCGCTGCTGTCGAATTGAGTTGTGCATATGCATCTGTGGGATACACAAGTATCTGAGGCTCAAAAAATTTATCCTGTAGTTGATAACCTGTTAGCGTAAATTTGAGATGCGCGGGCGCAATTTCCCACCAGGGTGAGGCATTGGCATCTGTGACAGCGGATACCATTTCTGATTTTGCATCATTTGCCACGCCCAGGGGAAGTGTGAAACTTACGTTATTGAACGTAACCACACCGCCTGTATCCGTTGTGTTGGTCGGGACAACAATTGGCGTCTCGTTTTGAGCGGTCGGCGTAAGAAGGCTGGGAATATTGCATGAAATGATCAGGAGCGTAATCATGCAAAGGGCAAATAACTTTCGTTTCATAATCATCCTTTCAAACATTGAATTCGCTATGAATTAACGTTTAAAGGAGCGATCATGTTCCGTAAAACACCGATGCGTTCGATTTCCAGTTCGATCACATCACCATGCTTCAGCCACGGTCCTTGATTTTTGGTAAGTTCATAAAGACATCCTGTTCCCACCGTACCTGAACCGATCACGTCACCCGGATTCAGCATCACGGATTGAGATGCACGTGCGAGGATGTCACCAAATGACCAGTAAATATCATTAAAGTTGCCACGCGACATTTCCACGCCGTTCACTCTTGCCGTCATCTGGAGGTCATATACGCCGGGACGTCCGGCCGCTTTATCGGCAAACTCATCCGCTGTGACGAGTACGGGTCCAAATGAACAGGCGAAATCCTTCGATTTAACAGGACCGAAGTTCACCTTCATTTCCTGTACCTGCAGATCGCGGGCCGACCAATCGTTGAAAATGGTATAGCCGAAAATATGATCCGGTGCATCTTCAGGCTTGATATCGATTCCGGGTTTGCCTATCACCACAGCTATCTCAAGTTCGTAATCCAATGCCTGAGTGTAGGAAGGATATGGAATTACATCTTCATGACCGTAGTTGTTATTCGGGTTGGAAAAATAAAAGACCGGAAATTTATACCAGTTCTCCGGCACCTCCTGTCCGCGGTTGCGATTGGCAGTTTTGACATGCGCTTCAAAGGCGTAGGCGTCTCTTAATGTCGTTGGATGAATGGGAGAATGGAATGTGACTTCATCAAATGAGAGAGCTTCCTGCGCGGCTTTGCCGGCGGCCTTTTCCGCGCCTACAGCGATGACTGCCTGCAAATCGGCGTACGGCAGGGTGTGGACGCGGTCACCCATAACGAGGGCAGGTTGGGACGATGCACGGAGCGTGGAGACAGTGGCGAATTTCATGTTGTTATCTTATGTCATTGCGACCTTTGGGAAGCAATCTCCTGTTCAGGGGGATAAACTCATCAAGGAGTATTCTCTGGCCAATTGGAGATTGCTTGCCAAAGGCAAGCTTCGCAGTCGTCGGGCTGGCGACCTCCTGCAATGACAGGCTCCTTATAAGTTCCCGCGCTTTTCCTGTTCCATCTCGATGGATTCAAACAGGGCTTTGAAGTTGCCCTTGCCAAATCCCTGGGCGCCGTGGCGTTGGATAACTTCAATGAACATCGTGGGGCGGTCTTGAATCGGTCGGGTAAAGATCTGCAGCAGATAGCCTTCGTCGTCGCGGTCAACGAGAATGCCGAGATCGTGGATGGCTTTCATATCTTCCTTGATCTTGCCAACGCGGTCAGGGAGTAGCTCATAATAAGTATCAGGGACGCGCAGGAATTCCACGCCGCGCGAGCGAAGCTTATCCACCGTTTCGAGAATATTGCCCGTGATGATGGCAACATGCTGTGCACCCGCTGTAAGGTAGTAATCGAGATATTCTTCGATCTGACTCTTGCGGCGTCCCTCGGCTGGTTCATTGATCGGAAACTTGACTCGCCCGTTTCCGTTCTGCATCACCTTCGACATAAGTGCGGAGTATTCAGTCGAAATATCCTTGTCATCAAAGTGCATGAGCTGACGGAAACCCATCACCTGATGATAGAAATTGACCCAATGATTCATCTTGCCCAGCTGCACGTTGCCGACGATGTGGTCAATCGCTGCGAGGCCCGTAGAGTCTGCCTCATATTGAATGGGTCTGTAAGTGGGTGCGAACACGCCTTTGTAGTCGCCGCGGTCCACAAAGACGTGCAAGGTTTCGCCATATGCCTGAATTGCGGACGTACGGAAGATGCCATGGTCATCCTTCTCCTCGCGTGGAGACCAGGCCGATTTGCCGCCGCGTGATGTAGTTGCCTGCCAGGCCTTTTCGGCATCGTCCACTTCCATGGCGATGATTTTCACACCGTCGCCGTGGACAAGCTGATGCGCAGCGATCTCGTGCGTGGGCGAATACGCGGCAGAAACAACAAACCGTGCCTGCCCCGATTCAAGAACATACGAAGCAAAAGCACGGTTGCCAGTCTCAAGCCCGGAATACGCAATCGGCTTGAAACCGTAGGCCTTCCACCAGTAATACATGGCATGTTTGGCATTGCCCACGTAAAAGTGAATGTGGTCAATGGATTTGATTTGCAGGAAATCCGCCTCCTCGGTCATCGGCCGGGACTCGTTCGTGGTCCTGGATACAGTCGTAGCCATTCAGCCTCCTTCGGTTGATCTAATAAGATTTTACGACAAAGAATGTCCTATTGCAAACGAATAAACTCATCTCATACTTAAATAGACCGCTGGTCAAAGGCTTTGATGAAAAAGGTTAATCAAACCTTTGCCACGGATTACACAATATGGTCAGCCAGATTTTCATCGATAAACTTCTGCCAGATGGGGAAGTCTTCCGGGTTCCACATTCGTTCCATCACGGGAATGGCATCCTCTTTTTTCCAACCCAGGCGCAGGACTCGATAAAGCATGAGGAAGGCGCTGGCGCGGTAATTGGCTTCGCAATGCACGTGGATTTTTTGGCCCGCGTGAGTATCCATCGCATCCATGAAGCGGGTCAACGCGTCTGATCCTGGTTCGCGCCAGACAACCGGGATGTTGAGATATTCCATTCCGAGAGAGTTTGCAAGTTCGCCTTCATTTGGAATCGCATTTGGTACATCATGTGGCGCAAGATTGATCACGATTTGGACGCCTGCATCCGCAATATCTTTCATTTGTTCGATGGCTGGCATTCCGCTGCTTGATAATTTCCCGGTAAGAAATTGATAATGGTAAATCTCGTTCATTTTATTCTCACAACTCTTCCATTCGTCATCTTTTGCAGGTCTTCCGTCTTCAATTCAAAGATCGCATTGGGAGTTCCGGCTGCTGCCCAAATGGTCCGATATTGCAGGAAATCCTCATCGATATACGTTTCCATTTCCTGGATATGACCGAGTGGCGGAACACCTCCGATCGCGAAGCCGGTCACGGCTCGCACGAAATCGGCGTCTGCGCGCCCGATATGTTCCGCCGCGTACTCGCTAATCCGTTTCTCGTCGACGCGGTTCGCGCCACTGGTCAGGACAAGGATCGCCTTGCCTGACTCATTTCCCTTGAAGATGAGCGACTTCACAATCTGACCGAGTTCGCATCCGGCGCGGTCGGCAGCCTCCTGTGCTGTGCGCGTGGACTCAACGTGTTCGATCACTGTGTACTCGAATCCGAGCGTTCTGAGCTGGTCTTGAATTTTTTGTGCAGAAGGGGAGAGGTTTGACATCCGCCAATTATAAACGGACTACTCGCTACGGCTTGGGATGGCCAAAGATAATTCCCAAGTGTGTTCCTTTATTATTTCCTGATTCTCTCATAATGAATTTGCCAGAGAGCGCGCCAGGTCTGTCCGCCATCGTCGGAACGTTCCCAATTCCAATTGAACTGCGCTTCCTGAATATCGTACCAGACCATTCGCTGTTTGCATTGCTCGCCGCGGACAATCGCATCGCGTGACAGAATCATCCTCCCATCGTCAAATTTGCCGGTGAAGTCCAGATACGTGCCGCTGTTATCCACCCAGGTCTGGCACCATAATTTCCTCTCTGCATCATATACCGAAAAGCTGATACCATGCAGATCGGGCGCGTGGAAATCCTCCTGCACAACTTTCCCGTCCAGGATTCGTTCGACGCGGTTTGTTCCCCTACCGTCTTTACCCCAGGTTACATCCCATTCTCCGATCCAGAAGTCAAATTGATTTTCAGGATTGCTGTCCATGTCGTCTCCTATATTTTATAATTCGTTAGGTTTAGCGTAGGGGCGACCAGCTGGTCGCCCCTACTGGGAGAACCATGTCTGACCAGCAACGCAAGATCTACCAATCCGAAGCTGACCGGTACGAAGCCTTGATCTCGTGCGAAGATTATCATGGAAACATCCCGCGCGCAATCGATGAAATCATCAACGTAGACGGACTGGATGTCCTCGATCTCGGCGCAGGGACAGGACGACTCACTCTCCTGCTCGCGCCGCGGGTAAGGTCCATTCACGCGTTCGACATTTCAGGCGAGATGCTGCGCGTTTGTCGCGAGAGACTTGTCGGAAGCGGACTCTCCAACTGGCAGGTGGACGTCGCCGACCATCGTCAATTGCCCGTCGCGGACCATTCGGCTGACCTGGTCGTCTCCGGCTGGAGCGTTGCTTATCTCGTCGTCTGGCATCCTCAGACATGGCGGGATGAACTCGAAAAATGGATGACCGAAATGCGGCGCGTCTTAAAGCCAAATGGACGAATCATCCTGTTTGAGTCACTGGGTACGGGCAATGAGACACCCATTCAATTAAACCATCTACAGAATTATTATCCATGGCTCCATGAAGCGGGTTTTCAAAACAAGTTGATCCGTACCGACTATCAATTCACGTCCGTGGAGGAAGCAGCCGATTTGGCCGGTTTCTTCTTCGGCGCTGACATGGCCGATCGGGTGCGCGAGAACCGGCTCGTCATCCTTCCCGAATGCACGGGCGTATGGTGGAGGAGAGTCTAGGTATCCAATGGAAGAGTCTTGAGCGGCGCGGTTCGCCTGGCTTTGTTGCGCTCATACTCGTCGAAAACTCCCTCGTAATCGGATGCTTCATATCGGCTGAAGAGTTCGGCAAATGGATTCGGCAGCTTGCGATAGGGGGATACTTCCAATTCCTTGAGCAGAATATCGATATATTGCTGGAAGCGCGTACTGACCGCACACGAACGCGCATTTTCAAACTTTATGTTGGCACGCTTCCACTCCCGGACATGTACCATGCTGTGTTCCATCTCTTCTTCGGATGGAAGTTCAAGCTCGCCGCGCAGATAGGCGCACAGCCATTGCGTTCCAATTTCCACGGTGGGAATGTGCATGTATCCGTGGTTGAAACCCGCAAATGCCAGGCGTGGAATGCGCGGATGGAGCATATGCCTGTACAGCTGTGGACCATCTTTTTCGGCTTCGAGAAAAACGCGATATTGATCCGGGAGAAACGGAAAAGTGGGAGTTAGATACCCTGTCGATAGAACAACGACATCACAGGGAATTACAGCGCCATTCTTTAGCTGGACCGCATCGCGTGAGAAACACTCGATCTCGGAATGATACGGCAGTATTTTTCCATCCGCCACCAGCGGATAGTAGTTCTCAGGTCCCAACGCACCGGATGAACGGAAATCCAGCAGGATTTTGTGCTCAGGAATCAGAGTCCTCAATCGCTCCTGTGCTGCCTGATCTTTTCCGTTGCCGGTCCGTTTCAGTTGAAATAACACAATGGATTGAATCAAATTCCAAAAGCTGGAAATGACAAAGCTGAGTTTGTTGTGAAGAAATCTTTCCATTGCGGTGGGTTGGGCCCAACTGGTCATCATCACATTGCCGAAGCGGGTGAATAATGCGTACGTGAAATGTGCCCCGAGAATCCACTCAGGGATTAACCAGCTCGGTGTCCGGAAGACATGATGCACCTTCGCTCTTCGTTCGGCGGCAAGAGTCGCCATATCGAGGGCGCTCTTTCCATAACCGACGACAACGACACGTTTACCATCAAACACATCGAGCGACGTAATGTCCCGTTCGGTGATGATCCTGCCATTGAATTGTTCCTGGTCAGCGAATTGTGGCAGGTTCTTTCCATCGGTGTATTGCCCGGCCGCCAGAAGAACGTACGCAAAGCGCTCTTCGTGGATGCCATCCTTATTCCTATAGCGGAGCAGCCAGCCGTTTGCTTCCTCCTTCATCTCCAGAACTTCATGTTGCAGGCGAATATCTAGTTGGAGATGCTGAACTGCTTCGGTGAGATAACGCATGATCTGTTCGCCGCTTGGATGAAGGTCAGGTTTGAACGACCAATCGAAATCGGAGAGACGATATTGTGTGTAAATATTCTGCAGATGGACATCAGGATAAGCCGTTGCCCACACGCCACCGATCTTTTCATGTTTCTCAAACACGACCGGCACAACCCCATTCTTCTGGAGGATATTTGCTGC
Source organism: Anaerolineae bacterium (assembly GCA_041487615.1). Taxonomy (GTDB): domain Bacteria; phylum Chloroflexota; class Anaerolineae; order Anaerolineales; family Villigracilaceae; genus Defluviilinea. The sequence goes on along the minus strand of JBGPNQ010000019.1, from coordinate 9,056 downwards.
GGCAATGCCAGAGATACCCGCGCCGATGACCGCGATCCGTGAACCTTTTTGGATAACCATAATCACTCGCTCCTCTTAATCCCACCGCTTGTTGTTTATAGTCTCATGGATGCAAGCGGTGCTTCGTAAAAATAAATCAAGTACCCACTCCGGTCCCGGATACTTGACTCTTCACCGAGTTGTTCAGTATTGGATTGTAAGGAAAATATGACCTGACTGCATCCCTCTCCAGGAGCGTATTCCTTATGAGATCTGACTACCCTTGTTTCCCAACCCCACTTATTTGATAAACGCCTGACTTTGATGCTCAAGTGTATCGAAAATTCGTTCCTGGTGTCTGCCCAGCATTTCCAGCCCCTCCATCTCCTCCAAAGTGAAATAGCCGTAACCAGAGGTTTCATCGCTCAAGCCAAGTTCGCCGCCGATGACTTCCGCTTCGAAGTGCAAGGCAACGATTTGGAATTTGTCGCCATCCGAGTAGACGACCAATTGATCGGGATGACTGTACACGCCGACCAAACGCTTCACACGGACCCTCAAGCCTGTTTCCTCCCAAACTTCCCGTTCGCACGCCTCAGCCACCGATTCGCCCGGTTCCGCGCCGCCACCGGGCAGGCACCATTGACCGTTGTCCGTGCGCCTGGTAAGCAGGACGCGACCTCCCGCGTCAAAGATCGCAGCGGAACATCCCAGTCGGATTTTTCCCTGCCTGCCGAGTCTTTCACCATAAAGGACTTGAGTCATTTTTCTTCTCCTTATTCCTGCCGATTATCACGCAACTTGACAGAAAGTTCCAATCATTTATACAAACAAGAGGTAAAATTGTTGACAGAGTGCCGCATATTTTACGCAACATGAAATTTGAATTTGCACCTGCAAATCCATGTGATGAACGAAATTGTTAATGAGACAAGCGGCAGGTTAACAACCTTTTTCAAAGAAATGCAATCGATGTTTCCATGCGTATTAAAAGTGAGAGTCGTATTTTGCGTTCCAATGATATAACCTCTGGTCGCTTGAGTGATGATACTTTGGCAGCACAGGTAGCCCGAGGCAATAGCATTGCGCTTGAGGCTCTCTATGACCGTCATGGTTCAACGGTGTTGGGGCTAACACTCAAAATCGTTGGCGATCGCGCCGCGGCGGAAGATGTATTGCAGGAGACATTCTGGCGAGTCTGGAAAAGCGCAAATACATACCAGCCCCAACGTGGTTCTTTTACAAGCTGGCTCTTCAGGATTGCGCGCAACCTGGCAATCGATGTATATCGCCGGCGCAACGTTCGTCCACAGGTGGTGCTTGATGGCGACGAAGGCGCGTCGGTTCTGGACCAGACACCCGATCCCGATATGGATGTAGCGGAGCAAGCTCAAGCTGCCCTGAATCATAAACAGATTCGAAGTGTGATGAGTTCACTCTCCGGTGTTCAAAGGCAGGTTATTGAGATGGCTTATTTTTATGGAATGACACGGCAGGAAATTGCCCAAGCGACCGGGGAGGCGCTTGGCACGATCCATACCCGCGCCCGTTTGGCGCTGCAGAAATTGCGAGAAGAGTTGGGAAAGCAGGAGTTCGAAGGATAGGCATGGATAATCACATCGAAGAATTGTTACCGTTCTATGTGCTCGACGCGTTGACCGAGGAGGAGCGTGAATTGGTCGAAGCGCATCTCGCAAAGCATCCCGAGGCGCGCGCCCAGGTTGAAGACATGAAACATGCGGCTTCAACTCTGCCACAGAGCGTTTCACCGCTGGAACCCGCACCTCGGACGAAGGCTGCCTTAATGGCACGCGTCCGTGTGGATGCTGAAGTGCGCGCTCGATCCTCGGCGCAGAATCAACCATCCCCCCGCGTGAACCGCTTTGAATCCTTCTTTCGCACCTTCAGTCTGGTAGCCGCGGCAACCGCAATTATTTGGGTAGTTGTTTTGAATATCCAGGTCATAAAGTTGAGAGGCGACATCGCTACCTTGAATAATGCTCTTATGGCGCAGTCCAATTCGTTAAATCAGATTATTCAAAAGTTGCCTCAGACGGCACCTTCTACAACGATCACTGTTTCGTTAAAGGGAACAAATGTAGAACCTCAGGCGCAGGGACAATTGATCGCCGATCCGGCCAGTCAATCTGCCGTCCTGGTGGTGACCGGTTTACCTGCACTTGAGCCCGGCAAGACGTATCAGGTGTGGTTGATCGCCGGAGCGCCGGTTAGCGCCGGTTTGCTGACCGTTGATTCAAATGGACAAGGTGTATTGATTGTGACTTCAACTGAATCGATTGGTTCATTCAAGTCATTAGGTATTTCGGTTGAACCGCAGGGAGGCAGCCCGCAACCGACCGGTGATATTGTTGTGTTAAGCGATCTGTAGACTACTTTTGTCTCTTTGAAAGAGTGTTGAGAAATTTTCTCAACACTCTTTTTGTTTTCATAGATGCAAAGCGAATGGACCTGCGTATGGATAAATAGGTATACCCCTATCGGATCCGATCATCAACCAGATGAAGGAGGCAATACGATTTCCAAAAATATTCCCACTTATTCAAAGTCAAGGATGGCGTTAGTAATTCCGTTTCTTAATCTCAAAAGGAGTATCTCATGCGTAAGTACCTTAATGGTGTTGTTTTGAGTATGGTAATGATGGCGCTGCTTGTCGGACCCGCTCCCGCGGCCACGAGTGCTGCCAGCCACCGCGAAGCACCGTTGATCTCGATGGATCCCACCGCGGACATCACCGATTTCTTCATGTTCCGCAGCTATGAAGCCGGCCATGAGGACAACATGGTGTTGATCATGGATGTCATTCCGGGTGAAGAACCCAGCGCCGGCCCGAACTATTACATGTTCGATCCGAACGTGCTCTACAGCTTCAATATTGACAACAATGGTGATGGTAAGGCCAATGACATCCGTATCGACGTGCGGTTCAAGAACGAATTCCGTGGCACCAACAAGGATGCGGGCCTGTTCCTCTCCTATGTCGCTCTGCCTCCGATCACAGCGCTCGATGGACCTGGCTCTGAGGGGCTCGGCATGCGCCAGACTTATTCAATCACAGCCTCCGGAATGGGTCAGCGCAAGACGGTGGCCAGTGGATTGTTCGCTGTGCCTTCCAACGTAGGTCCGCGCACGATGCCAGATTATGAGAGCCTCGCTGCACAAGGTCTCTATGACCTGGACTTCGGCATTCGCTCATTTGCCGGCCAACGTCAGGATCCTTTCTACATCGATCTTGGTGGTGTGTTCGATACACTGAATCTGCGCCGCACGCCTCTGCCGCTGCTCACGCCCGCGGAAGATGCCAATGATTCGGCCAATGCCTTTGGTGTGGATATGCTCTCCGGTTTCAATGTGCATACCATTGCCCTCGAGATTCCCATCAAGCTCCTGACCAGGGATCACCAGGGCCCTGCGGATACGGCCTTCCCAGCAATTGGCGCATATGCCAGCACCAGCCGCCGCGCTGTGCATGTTCTCTTCGGGGAAGATGATTCGAAAACCGATGGGAATTGGGTTCAGATCCAGAGATTAGCCAACCCACTGATCAACGAGGCAGTAATCGGCACGCAGTACAAGGATCGCTGGAACCGCCTGGATCCCCGCAAAGAAAGCGCCTTCCTGGACTTCTACCTGAATCCACGTCTGGCTCTGGCACTGCAACTGGTCTACGGTGTGCCATCCGCACAGTCCAACCGCACAGATCTTGTGGATCTGCTCTTGAAATATCAACCCAGCGACCAGAATCTGTCGGAGCTGCTGCGCTTGAACATCAGTGTCGCGCCGACTGCATTTGGCAGTCAGAAACGCCTTGGACCTTTGGCGCATGATGCTTCCGGCACTTCCACGCCTGATGCAGCCGCCTGGCCCAATGGACGCCGCCCGATCGATGACGTCACCGACGTGGCTGTGCGTGTGATCGGTGGTCCGAATTACATCGGGGCCCTCGCCGGCGATGGTATCAACACCGACGACGCTGCACTGACTGGTTCCTTCCCGTTCCTCGCCACTCCGTTCGATGGTTTCAATCGTGTTCATCAGAATCCGTAGTTAATAAACTGGCTCAGAGTGGACCGGGCGTCATACCCGGCCCACTCTTCCATGAGGAGTATCCATGCAATCCTTTTCTCAAAACCGGACTACCAATCGACTCATTTACTTTGCACTTATTGCAGCACTTATTATTGTTATTACCTGGCGATTTGCGCCCGCCGCGAACTCGATGCCCTCTTTTTCGAACTTCTCAGGGCTGAGTTCCGATGCAGCCCGCACCGGCGCTTCCACAGATAAGCAGATCCAAAGCTTGCAGGATCGTCTTCGAACCAATCCCAACGATTGGCAGGCATACAGCCAACTCGGACTCGCTTATCTTCAAAAAGTACGCGAGACCGGTGACCCAACCTATTATCAAAAAGCGGAAGAATCCCTGGACATGACACTGAAAGATCACCCCGATGATTATGTGTCGGTCAGCGCGAGGGGCGCGCTGGCATTGGCGCGCCACGAATTTCAATCCGCCCTGGATTGGGGCGAACGCGCGAAACAGATCAACCCCGATATTCCGTACGCATATGGTGTGATCGCCGATGCACAGATCGAACTGGGTCGTTATCTTGAAGCCGTGAAGACGTTACAAACCATGGTGGATTTGCACCCCGAGATGAGTTCGTTTGCGCGCATTTCCTATATTCGTGAATTACACGGCGATACATCCGGCGCGCTGGAACTGATGCAGCGGGCCGTGGATAGCGGAACGCCAAATTCCGAAAGCACTGCCTGGGTTCGGACACAATTGGGTAATCTTTATTTCAACACGGGGAATCTGGATCAGGCTGAATTTGAATATCAACGCACCCTGCAAAATCGAGCCAATTATGCGTATGCAATTGCGGGTCTGGGACGTGTGGGTGCCGCGCGCGGAGATTTGAAGGGTGCGATCAAACTATTGAATCAGGCTATCGCGATCATTCCCATGCCTGAGTTTGTGATCACGCTTGGGGATCTATATCAGGCAACGGGTCAGACGGAAAAAGCCAGTCAGCAACATAAACTGCTCGCGACTATTGAGAAGCTCTATCGTGCCAACGGCGTGGATATGGACATGGAAATCGCACTGTTCAACGCTGACCACGATCAAAACCTGTCAGAAACGGTCGCGCTCGCTCGCAAGGCGTATGTCAACCGACCAAGTATTCAGGGAGCGGACGTTTTGGCATGGACGTTGTACAAAACAGGACAGTATGAAGAGGCACAAAAATATTCTGAACAGGCATTGCAGCTTGGGACAAAAGACGCACTGAAATTATTTCACGCGGGGATGATTGCCCACGCGCTTCAAAATGACGGACAGGCGAGCCAATATCTGGAACGGGCATTGGCGATCAATCCGCATTTTTCCATCTTGTATGCGGAACAGGCGCAGAAAACCCTGCAGTCGCTGCAACAGACTCTAACAAAATGAAATCAATTGTCATTGCCAGGAGATGGCTCCGCTCACTCGCAATGACAGGAGAGACAATTATGAAAAACATTCGACGCGTGTTTATTAGTATGTTGACCATGATTATTTCCTTTGTCTTCGTTCCCGTCGCTTTTGCACACCCACTTGGAAACTTTACCATCAATCATTATGCTGGACTGCGCGTGACTACGGATGCAATTTCCATTGACTATGTGCTCGACATGGCCGAGATCCCCGCATTTCAGGAGATTGCAGCATTCGACGCCAATGGAAACGGGCAGGCCGATTCTTCGGAGACAGCAGCTTACCACGCCGCGAAATGCACCTCGCTGCAACCGGACCTGAAATTGCTCCTGAACCAAAAGGCCCAGAACCTGGTTTTAGAAGCTTCCTCCGTTGAATTCCCCGCCGGCGCAGGTGGCTTGTCAACCCTGCGATTAACTTGCGGGTTCAAGGCATCGATCTCAAATGCCGGGCAACTGACCAGTCTGTCATTCGCTGACAATTCATACAGTGAGCGCATTGGCTGGCGCGAGATCGTTGTGAGCGCGGATGGCGTCACAGTGAACGGTGACTTTGCGTCTACGAGTATCAGCAATCGGCTGACATCCTATCCACAGGATCTTCTCTCCAGCCCACTCGATCAGCGCGAGATCACTCTTGGTATTGGTTCGTTGTCCACGTCCCAGCCAAACAACTCAGCAAATTCGACGCAGCAGATTCCTTCGCTGGCAGGCCAACGTAGTGACAGATTCACGGAACTTATTACTTTACAGAATCTCACTCTTCCAACTATTCTGTTTGCACTTCTGATTTCATTCGTGTGGGGCGCGCTGCACGCCATGACCCCCGGTCACGGCAAGACGATTGTGGGCGCCTACCTGGTCGGTTCACGCGGGACGATGAAACATGCGTTGTATCTTGGGTTGACCACAACAATCACACATACATTGGGCGTATTTGCCTTCGGCCTGCTTACAATGCTTGCGGCGCAGTTCATCGTGCCTGAAAAATTATTCCCCTGGATCACAATGCTTTCAGGATTATTCGTCGTTGGGATTGGAGTGAATCTGTTCCTCGAGCGATTCAAATCCTCCGGGCTGGGCGCAATGATTGGCAAGTTGAAATCCAATCGCCCTTCTTTGCAGCCAGCGTATTCATCTTCCCTTGAAAGCATGCATATCGAATACTCGGATCATGCGCATCAGCATGGATTGGTCCTCGCTTCAAGTCATGGACACGCGCACGATCATGATCATCATATGCATGAGCATCATCAACATCATGAACATGACCACAGCCATGATCACGGCGATCATTCCCATCTGCCGCCGGAAGCGATCAGCTGGCGCAGTTTATTGGCACTTGGCATCTCAGGCGGGTTACTTCCGTGCCCGTCTGCGCTGGTGGTGTTACTGGGCGCGATTGCATTGAACAAGATCGGTTTTGGGTTGATCCTGGTGTTGGCGTTCAGCCTGGGTTTGGCGGGTGCATTGACCGCCATTGGGATGCTGTTTATTTATGCTGGAAAACTGTTTCAGCGATTCCCCGCAAGCGGAAGAGTCATCGGCTTTTTGCCTGTGTTGAGTGCATTATTTGTTTCTGTGATCGGGCTGGGGATTACGGTAAAGGCTCTGGCAGAGATTGGTATTTTGTAAAAGGTGTAGGGATGGGCAGCTGCCCATCCCTACACGGTTTATTTGATAAATGTCCCGTTGCGAAGTTCTTTCAACGTTGCCTGAATCTCTTCCATGGTGTTCATGACGAACGGACCATAAGGAACAATTGGTTCCTTGAACGGCGCGCCCGCGATCAGCATAAAACGCACAGGGTTGTTCTCCGTCCTGACCGCGATGGAATCGCCGTCGGAGAACTTGATCAACTTCACGGAGGAGATTGTCTCGCCTGAAAAGACTCCTTCGCCTTCGAAGACGTACGCCAGCGCGGTGTGGCCGGCTGGAATGAGAAGAGTCCATTCTTTATCGGGATCCAACTGGACGTCCATGTAAAGAGGCGAGGCGGCAATATCCTCAACAGGACCGCTGACTCCGTCAACCGTTCCGGCAACGACGCGGATTTTGACTCCATCCTTCTCGTACGTGGGAATGGTCGAGGCGTTCACTTCCTGATAGCGCGGCTCAGACATCTTGAGATGCGAGGGCAGGTTGACCCAAAGTTGGAAGCCGTAAATGTTTCCGCTGGGGCCGCGGCGGGGCATCTCCTCGTGCAGGATGCCGCGCCCGGAACTCATCCATTGCACATCGCCGGGACCGATGACGCCTTCATTGCCGAGGCTGTCGCGATGACTGGTGGAGCCTTCGAGCATGTAGGTGACGGTCTCGATGCCGCGATGCGGGTGATAGGGAAAGCCGCGGATTGGGCCCTCGAGCGGGTCGTTGAAGGCGAAGTGGTCAAAGAGCAGGAAAGGGTCAAACTCGTTGCTGACACGTGGAGCGATGGAGCGGCGCAATTTGACGCCGGCGCCCTCAATTGCCGTTTGTGGTTCGATAATTTGAGAGATAGTCCTAAGGTTGTTCATGTCGTGTAGACGAGGTGAGATGGGCCGTTATTACGATGACATTTCGTTGCGTTTCGCCGGCCATGCCATCCTATCAGAAATCCCATTATGTTTTCACTAGTGATTACGGGAAAAATCTTCAATGATCGAGCATGTTTCGTCGAGAGATTGATCCGGATCGATTTTATCAGCGTAGGATTTGCAACGGTCCAAAACAGCCTGTGATGTGATCAATGGGTTTAATTTTTCAGCGAGCGATGCGGCATTGAATCTTTTCGGGCTCAAAGTTACGCCGATGCCGAGTTTCTCCACGCGGGCGGCGGTATCAGGCTGATCGTGCGCCATGGGGCGTATTAGCTGTGGAATGCCTGAAGCAATCGCCTGGGCAGTTGTGCCGATACCGCCATGATGGACGAGTGCCCGCGCACGTGGAAGTACCTTGCTAAAAGGTAGATAATAAAAATGTTGAATGCCTTCTGGTAGCTCAGCTGGCAATTGTTCGGGATGTTGCGTAAGTAAGATGCCACGCTGACCCAGTAATTGAGAGGCTTCGGTACAATCACGAAAGAATTGATCTGCATGTTTCATGGCAGTACCCGCTGTGAATATGATCGGGGCACTGCCCGCGTTTAGGAATTTATCCAGCCCATCGGGTAGTTCTTCGTTCCCGTTTTGTTTGTCGTAATACACGAAGCCGGTAAGTTGGGTTTGCGAGGGCCAATCTCGCTGAGGAGATGCGAACCAATCAGGAAATAAGCCAAGGTTTTTTTGTGGCGAGTGCATCCAGCCGCCAAAAATTTTGTTGATGGCTGGCAGATTAAGGCTTTGTCTGAAGCGATTGATATTTGGCGCGAACAGTTTGTCCAGTACGAGAGCGTCGATCAGGCTGAACAATCCGCGTATGACGAAAGGAGGCAGTGAGACAGGTAACAATGGAAATTCATAAACGCTACGAAAGGCGGCTGGTTGTAAATGGATGGTGATGAAAGGGAAGCCTGATTTTTCGTGCGCAATGTGCGCTGCGAAAAACTGCCCCTGGGCGACGAGGACGGTTTTGGATGGATCGAAGCCCGCGATGATCTC
>JBGPNQ010000018.1:0-29540 GCA_041487615.1 Anaerolineae bacterium | reverse complement strand
TGGAAGCCGATGGGCGCGGAATTCCCTGCCTCCTGGAGTCTCGATAGCGAGACGAGCTCCTTCGTAAAGATGGAAAGTGGGATCAACGCTCGCGCCATCGACTTTGCCCGCTTCGGACTCATCTTCCTCCACAATGGTTATTGGAACGGCGTTCAAATCCTGCCTGAAAGCTGGGTACGCGAATCGACTCAGCCTCTGCGCCCCGACCCGCGCACCTGGGAAACCATGACTCACTGGCCGGGTTACGATGGCTACTACAAATATCATTGGTGGGGAATCAATAACCCCGATGGCTCGTACGACTTCTTTGCCCACGGCCGATATGACCAGATCGTTTATGTTGCACAGCGCGAAAATGTAGTCGTTGTGCGCCTGGGAGACTGTTTGGACGAAAACGTCCTCTGGGGACCGGTTATCCATAATGTCATAGACGAATTGAAGTAAACCATGAACCTCAATATCAAGATTAACACTTCATATCGAAGAGAGCATCTCGCAATTGATTGAACTCCAGGGCAAGCCCGAGCCTTTTACTCCGGGTGAGGCATCCTTCTGGGATGACCCGCACATCTCTAAACAAATGCTCGAAGCACATCTGAATCCTGACATCGATGCCGCCAGCCGTCGTCCCGAGATCATCGATCGCTCGGTCAAATGGATGATCGGGACCTGCGGACTGAAAAACGGAGATTCGGTCCTGGACCTGGGATGCGGTCCCGGTTTATACGCGTCTCGCTTCGCCCAGGCCGGGTTCAGCGTCACCGGTGTGGATTATTCACGGCGGTCGATCGAGTATGCGACAACACACGCGTGCGAAAATGCCCTGCCCATCACGTATCGTTATCAGAACTATCTCGAACTGGAAGATGAAAACAGATTCGACGCGGCATTTCTGATCTTCGGTGATTTCTGTCCGCTGAATTCTCAACAGCGTACAAAATTACTGCGAAATATTCAGCATGCCTTGAAGCCAGACGGAATATTTGTATTGGATGTATCGACGCGCGAACATCGCAAACAACACTGCAACAAAAACAGATGGTATGCCGCAGAAAGCGGATTTTGGAAACCGGGTCCGCACCTGGTGCTGGAAGAAGGTTTCGATTACCCCGATCAATCCATCTGGCTCGATCAATATACCGTTATCGAAGCGGATGGAAAGGTATCGGCCTACCGAAATTGGTTCCAGGATTACACTCCCGAGGCGATCACTGCCGAGTTGACGGAGGGTGGCTTCACCGTTGAAGGTATATGGGGAGATTTGACAGGACAACCCTACACTCCACAGGGCGAATGGGTCGGTCTCGTCACTTGTAAGGGGAAATAAATTATGAAGGCTGCTGTCGCTCTACTCTCCGACTACACTGTCCAGAATGCCGCTCGGCGGATGGTCTATGAGATCTGTCAGCATGGGGATATCAAATTCTTTGGCTCACTGCTCCCTGCCCACGTCAGTCTTAAACAGCCATTCACGTTCGAGAACATGGATGCGCTGGAAGGCTGGTTCGACCTATTCAGTAAACGAGTGCGGCCATTTCGCATTGACCTCGACCACATCTACTATGAGCAATGGGATGCTTTTGCAATTGTAGGCCTGGGCGTTCGTGAGACCCCAACCCTGCGGGCGCTGCACAACCAGATCAATCATGAACTGCAGGGACTGGTCCACGACTCCTCTGCGCCGCACGATGGCGAGGAGTATCGCTTTCATCTGACGGTTGAACTCGGAAATACAGGCAGTACAAATCCATTCAAACAGTTTTATGAGTCACTACCAGAAAAACAAATCGCCCTGTCCTTTATGGCTGAATATATCGCACTGTTTTTCTATGCGGGCGAACCCATAGAACCCGGTTCTTTTATTTGCTATAAGGTTTTGCCGCTCGCTGGAAAATGAAAGTTACACGTTCTAGGCAAGGTCATTAATACGCACCAATTCGTCTGGTCAAGTCGGCGGCGATTAGCTATCCGCATGGCGAGTGGAAGACTCCCCATTGGCGGGGACAAGGCATCCATGTATTTGGCCTGTTCGAGCGAATTACTATTGGTTCCTTCGAAGTATGGATATTTGTCACCGCCTTGAAATTGCTGAAAATGGTACAGATGAATGATCTGCACCGAAATGCACCGTCCACTTGACCGCACTGTCCACTCGGACAGGAGGAAACTCCCCCACAGACGGGGGAGTCTTTTTTTATCGGGAAATAGAATGTATCGCGAAAGGAATAAAAAATGACACAGGCACTTATTTCTTTATGTTCCTGGCTCCACGCCGTGGCCACCGCGATATTCGTGGGACATTTCGTCCTGCTGGCGCTGATCTATCTGCCGGTTCTTTCAAAAAGCGGAAACGGCGCCGCACTCAGCGAGATATCCAAACGCAGCCGACCATGGATGTACGCATCGCTAATCGTCTTCATGGTCACCGGCATTTACCTGATGCTCGTTGACCCGAGTTATATGGGCATCGGAAACTTCAGCAACGCATGGGCTCTCATGATGCTGGTCAAACACGTCCTCATCGTTGGGATGATCGCGGTGGGTTTTTGGTTCAATGCCATCCTGCGCGTGGGACCGCTGATGAGTTCAAATCACGGCGCGGAACAGGCCATTGCCCGCTTCCGGAACTATGTCAATATCATGGCTATCTCTGGGATCCTGGTCCTGCTTCTGACAGCGTTGGCCCAGGCAAAATAGAGGATTGCGAATGAAACAATACTCCGCACTGAATTGGCTCGTCCTGATTATCGGCTTGTTGGCGCTCATCGCGGCCGGCTTCGGACTCTTCACGCCAAATCATGGCAGCCTGATCTCATTTACAACCGTGCGCGGCGAAACCGTTGAGATTTGGGGCCAGGGTCTTTACAAGTACGACTCACCCATCTGCGCCACGGGTTTCATGGCAGCAGACATGATCACTCTTGTTCTTGCAATTCCCGCGCTGGTCATTTCCGTTCTGCTGTATCGCCGCGGTTCGTTGAAAGGCGGATTGCTCTTAGCGGGCGCGCTCGCATACTTTCTTTACAACTACACATCAATGGGATTCGGCGCGGCGTATAACAACTTCTTCCTCGGCTATATAATCATCTTTTCCGCCAGTCTTTATGGATTGATTTTGGCTCTTCTCTCCGTTGACTTGCAGGCGCTTCCTTCTCACTTTGGGCCAGGCCTGCCTCGAAAGGGCATGGGCATATTACTGATTGTTTCCGGCGTTATTCTCAGCCTCATATGGTTGGCGCTGTCCGTCATCCCGGCGTTGATTGCGAGCAAAACCCCGCTTGAAGCCTCTTACTATACAACCTTCACCACTGGTATTATCGATATTGGGATGGTTGCACCGGCGCTTATTCTCTCTGGCATACTCATTCGACGGACTGCACCATTGGGTTATCTGCTTGCTTCTACAATGCTGATCTTCACCTACATCCTGGGGGCCGGTCTCACCATGGGTGGAATGATCCAGGTGATCGAGCAGGTGATCACAATAGGACAGGCTATGGCATTCACGGTCCCATTTGTAATTCTTTCCCTGGTCGCCCTGTACTTCACCGTTCACCTCTTCCGCAATTTTTCGGAGACTGCTCGATAATCAGAAAGGGTTTCCCATGAATACTGCTCAAGGCTCAAATATTCATCATCTCCGCATTACGTGGATTGCTTTTGCGTTGGCGCTTTTGACGGCCCTTTCCTATGTTTTGATGGCAACGAATGTCCTTCGCGTTGGCGATCTGCAAATGGATGAGAAGCCTGCCGTTATCATATACGTTGCAGCGGGATGCTATCTTCTCGGCGGTTTGCTCATCCTGCTGCGCAACCGCTGGCTCCTGTTGTTTGGCGCAGGAATTAATGCCATGGTTATCCTGTTCTTCTTCAACCTATATCGGAATCGTCCCGCGGTGATACTCTCTCCCGGCGGATTGGTCTCGAAAAGTGCGCAGATCCTGCTTGAAATTGCACTGCTCTATGTTATTGCTGTCAATTGGAAAAAAGCCAGAAAGTAATCAAGTCACGTAACTTGAAACACAAATCAAACGGGAGCGGACTCAGCGTTCGCTCCCGTTCATTTTATGGGATCCATCGTCGGGTGGGAGAGATGCGGGGTTATCGAAGGCGCTGTCGCCGTTGCCATTGATAACTATATGCGAGGTTCAGCGGCAACGTCCACCACAATTGAACTGGCGACCGCGATAATCGTTTGGATATACTTCGCAAGGAATAGAAGCTTTCGTTGGCATACCGAAAACCAGCCAGCAACTCTGCCGCGCTCATTTGTTTTGGCTGATATACAACGTCCTCGCGGCTATTGTATTTACTCCAATCATGTGTGAGGATGCGTCCTTCAGTGTCCATCCTTTGAAACAAGCGTGTACCGGGGAATGGAGTCAGAATATTAAAAGTTGCATTCTGGACGCCTGCATATTCCAAAAAATCAATCGTGTCCTTGAATATCTCTGGCGTATCATGATCAAACCCAAAGACGATCCCAGCTTGCACAGCAATTCCATGCGAGTGGATGCGTTCGATCAGGCGATAATATTCGTCGACGCGATTGAATCCCTTGTTCACTTCGGTCATGCTTTGTTGAGAGACTGACTCCAAACCTAAAAATAATTGCTTACATCCGCTTCTCGCTGCCGCTGCGAGAAATTCATCATCCCGACCGGCATGGATGCTTGCCTGACAGCTCCACCATTTGCGATACGGAGCAATCGCACGGAATAAGGCTTTGGCATATTCCATATCCCCGGCGATATTGTCATCCCAAAAGATAATGATTTTGCCCTCGAAGGATGCATATTCAGCAGCGACCTCAGTTATGGGTCGTTTACGCAGTTTATGAGGATACATCACAGCAATGGTGCAAAACTCACATTGGCTGGGACAGCCGCGCGTCGCAAATAGCACTCCATTCGTATGGTCATGTCTGTGAAAACAATCCTTCCGGGCCTGGGGAGTATTCTCAAGCGATGGAGCCTCGGTCGGTCGATAAATGTTGCGATAGGATCCATCCTCAAAACTGCGCAGGAATTCCTCCCATAACCCTTCGGCTTCTCCGATGAATATCACATCGGCATGTAGGACGGCTTCTTCAGGCAGGAGCGTAACATGCGGACCGCCCATGACCACACAGATTCCTCGTGATCGGAAATGTGCGGCAATATCATAAGCATGAAAAGCGCTTGGCGTATGGAATGTGATCCCAACGACATTGACATCGATATTCCAATCAATTTCTTCAGCTTCCTCATCAACGTGAGTTACTTCCCAGGCAGCCGGAACTCTGGCGGCCAGGTAAGGCATCGTGATTTGCTGAAAGTTGAGAACGCGCGACTTTCTCACTTTGCGAATTTCCGGTGCGGAGGCGGTGATCAATAGAAGTTTCAACATGCTGAGTTCCAGAACCTCACTTTGGAGGGAAAATAAGCCAACACAATCTTCGGGATTCTAGATTTCTTATTCAAGTGTATAGTATATATCGCTACTTCGAAAATGGAACAAATAAGGCTGGACAAGCATTAAATCACCAGGATGCACAACACAAAATTATCACGGATTTCTCAACCTACGGTCACCAAATGGTTCTTCCTGGGACTGATTTTGCTGGCAGCCTCTTGGAGCTATGTTTTTTGGGATCTGCCATCGATCAATTCCCTGTCAACAACTTATATGACCCCCAGCACCCGCATCACGGATCGGAACGGGCGTTTGCTTTACGAGATCATCCCCCGGGATGGCGGCCGGAACACGGTCCTGTCCATCAATAACATTCCGCAGTGTTTGAAAGATGCCACGATCGCAGTAGAGGATAAGAACTTCTACTCGAATCCCGGTGTTGACTTGACAGGCATCGCCCGCGCCTTGTGGATCAACATCAGAGGCGGCGAGACTCTCGCAGGCGGAAGCACCATCACCCAGCAGGTCGCACGCAATTTGCTGATGACTCAGGCTGAGAGAACACAACGAACGCTTAGGCGCAAACTGCGCGAAGCAGTCCTCGCCTGGCAGATGACGCGGAAACTCTCCAAGGACGAGATCCTGGCATTGTATTTGAATCAGATCAATTATGGCGGCATGGCATATGGAGTCGAAGCCGCCTCGCAAACGTATTTCGGCAAACCTGCCGGCGAATTGCTTTTACCCGAATGCGCTCTCATCGCAGGGTTGCCGCAAGCACCCGGAGTCTATAATCCGTTCACGAATCCTGATCTCGCAAAGGAAAGACAAAGCATCGTACTTGGGCTGATGGAGAAGCAAGGCTATATCACAGACGAAGAACGCCTCAGCGCAGAAACGACGCCGTTGAGTTACAACCCGGCCCCTTATCCGATTGAAGCTCCGCATTTTGTCTGGATCATCAAAGATCAGATTGACAAGTTGATCTCGCAAGGGATTCTTGATTCACATCAGAGTCTCATTGTGCGGACTACGCTCGATCTCGATGCCCAGCATCTCGCTGAAGAGACGTTGAAACGCCGTATCGATCAATTTAAAGGAGAAGGCGCCGCGCTCACCCACAATGTCAATAATGCCGCGCTCGTGGTGATCGATCCTCATACCGGAGAGATCCTTGCGCTCGTCGGCAGTGCGGATTTCTTCGATGAGTCGATTCACGGCGCGTTGGATATGGCGACATCGCCGCGTCAGCCGGGTTCGGCATTCAAACCGATCATCTACGCGCTTGCGCTTGATCCGACGCGCCCGAATCCATGGACTGCGGCAACCACGATCTTTGATTTGTCAACAACATTTACATTGCGGGATGGCACACCTTATACACCGATCAATTACGATGAACTCGAACATGGACCGGTTCCGCTGCGCACGGCGTTAGCGTCTTCGTTGAACATCCCCGCCGTGAAAACGTTGCAAAAAGTGGGCGTCGAGAACACGATCGGTCTCGCCCATCGACTGGGCATCACCTCTTTGGGCGAAGCCGGGCAGTATGATCTGTCGCTCGCCCTCGGTGGCGGAAAGGTCAGCCTGCTGCAACTTTCAACGGCATACGCGGCGCTTGCGGACAATGGATATTACACAGGAGATACGTCGATATTGGACGTTAGAGACGCGGATGGGAATCTGCTTTATGAAACGGAGAAAAAACCTCCGCTTCAAATCTTTGACCCGCGCGTCGCCTGGCTCATCAGCGATATCCTCAGTGATGACTCGGCGCGTGCCACCGGATTCGGCCTAAATAGCACACTACGGCTCGACCGCACCGCAGCGGTCAAAACAGGGACGACCACCAACTTCCACGATAACTGGACGATTGGATACACTCCCGATCTTCTCGTCGGCGTCTGGGTGGGCAACAGCGGATACGAAGCCATGCACAATGTGACCGGTCTGACCGGCGCGGCTCCCATCTGGCATGAAGTGATGCGCGGACTCTTGCAGGGCCGTCCCGACCATCCCTTCGCACGACCCGATGGTCTGACTCAGGTGGAAGTTTGCGACATCTCCGGTCTGCTCCCCACCTCAGCCTGCCAACACACGCGCAAAGAGTGGTTCATCGCCGGGACCGAACCTACGCAAACAGATTCAACATATCAACCTGTCTGGATCGATACACTGACGAACTCCCTCGCCGACGATTTGACTCCCATCGAACGGCGCAGCTCCGTCACTGTGCTGAATCTCCCAGTGGAAGCGCAGGAATGGGCACACACGCAGGGATTGCTCCTGCTCACTGATTATGCACATGCAATTAAGAACTCGTCTCAACAAGAAAACCAATTGGTATTGCTTTCCCCACATCCCAGCATGACCTATCGCATGGACCCGAACTTCGACCTCGCAGCACAACAGATTCAAATCGAAGTCGCGGCCGGACAGGGAATCTCACAAGTCACGATATGGGTAGATGGGACCTCGCTGACAACCTTATCTTCCCCACCCTACCAAGCCTGGTGGACACTATCCGCTGGCGAGCATCGCTTCTGGGGGGAAGGAGTGAACACGAATGGGGAGATAGTGAAGAGTGAAGTTGTGACGATTACTGTCATCCAATAAATCCATCCCTTCGTCATTGCTTCGTCGCCTTGGTCTCGATACGGTCGAGAAGAACACTCGACCTACTCGACCAGCGGCTCCTCGCAATGACGATAATTTTTTTACTTCTTCGATCCCGTCCCAAACTCCTTCGCCCATTTCGCCTTCATCTTTTTCCTCTCCGCATTCAACGTGACAGGTTTGCCCGGGATCTGATTCTTTTTATCGAAGAGCCATCGACCCTCGTCGTCGCGCAGAACCGGCATGCGCTTCTTGACCGAAGGCGGCTTGGTCGCGGCTGTCGGTCGTTCGGCATACCAATACGCCACGGACGACATCTCGTTCGCCAGATGATTCGCATGTCCGTGCTCGATGGTCACCTTGATGGATTTCTGAAAGCGAACCAGGTTCTCCAGATGAAATACATAGCTTGTCTGGTAAGCACCCTGCGCCCAGGGGGAGGTATTCGTCGGCGGGAGCGTGGTACGCCCCTCGAAGAGGGAACTGCCATTGCGGAGGAAAGCATTTTCCTGCATACCCCACGCCTGGTTGAGATAATCCTCCGAGCCGGTACCATGCAAATCGGGAGGCCATTTGTAGCCATCCACCCAGATCATGTCATCGCCTTCACCCCACCAATCGCCCCGGAAGTTGGTCACGCTGAGATTGCATCCGATGTAGTGACCTTTGCCTTTCGTCTCAAGGATGACATAGTTATCATCCCATGCCATCTTTTCCCTATTCACAACGTTGGCGAGATGCGAACCGGATTTGTTGGAGGCGATCTCCGCTCCCCAGCCACCGAACGGATTCACCCTCCTGAACTCGGCATGGAAGTAACCCGCATCCTCGGGCAGATCATCGAAGGTTTCGTAATCTACGTAGAAATATTGGTAGTGCGGATCGTCGCTTTCGTTGACCAGTTCCACCAGCGCCCGTTCATGGAAAGGCATCGGCACATAACAATTCAAGGCACAGCCCATGTTGAACTGGTACGGAAAATGCGTGGAGGCCGAGAACAACATGGATTGATACGAATTGACCAGTCCATGCCCCAGCCCGAAGAAATCCCCCAGCGGAGAGAGTACACTCGGCTTTTTAGCATTGTCCCAGGTGATGCGGATCAGACATTCGCGGTAGTGATTTGGCTGTGTCATCCAGATGTGCGTGATCTGCCCCGCTCCGCGGATATCGGCAAGGACACGCGACTCACCCGGCTCGATCCCCCACGAGTCGGCGTTGCGCCCGCTAATATCCCAAGAAGAGAAGCGACCGGTCTTTCGATCCTTGATACGAGAGAGTTCATGCAACATGGTGATATTCCTTATTCAATTGTTTTATCAAGTTTGGAAGATATTATACGCGGGCAAGCATCGCTTCTGGGCGGAAGGGGTGTATTGGGAGAGGATGAAGAGTGAGGTAGTGACGATTACGTTGCTTGACAAGTAATCGAGCTAGGGATGAATGACATTCAATCCCAGGTATTTTTCATAGCCATCAAAGTCGCTATCATTGTGCAGGAGTTCGTGCCCGCTCTCTATACAAAACGTTGCAATCAAGCTGTCGATCGTTTTGCGGACAGTGATTCCTTTGCGACGCAACAACCGATAATTGCGGGCACTTTGTAATGCCAGTTCAGAGTTGACCATTTCGACTTGCATAAATCTCCCCAATGCACGACGGGCTTTTTCAAAATCGGCATCATCACGAAATCCCTGCAGAACTTCTGCAAGAATTAAGTCACCAACCAGGATGGGGGTCTTATCCGCGATTTGGTGCAGATAATCCGTGAGCGGATTCTCAGTTCCATTGAAGTAATCCACCCAAACTGTGGAATCAACAAGAAGCATGTTTACCTCGCTGCGACGCGCGCAACGCGCTGTTCATTGAGGTCCCCTTCCCATTTCAACTTGCCGCGCAAATTACGGATTTCCCCTTGTTCGTTCAATAGTATAAGGGTGCGCAATGCTTCTTGCACCACTTCCCGTTTGGTTTTGATACCGGTTAATTTTTGAGCGCGTTCAATGAGCTTGTCGTCAAGCACAATATTGGTTCGCATGGCAGTCTCCTTTCAATGTGTATAAATTCTGTATATTATGTGTATTATAACATCAATTGACCCGAACTTCGACCCTTCCGCGCAACAACTTCAAATCGAAGTCGCGGCAGGACAGGGTGTCTCGCCGGTCACGATCTGGGTGGACGGAAACGTACTCACCACGTCATCATCCCCACCCTATCAAGCCTGGTGGACATTATCCGCAGGCAAGCATCGCTTCTGGGCAGAAGGAGTGAATTCAAATGGAGAAACAATCAAAAGTGATACGGTGACGATCGATATTGTGAAGTAGTTGAGAATTGTTGCCCGTCAAATGAAAGTACTTTTGTCTCCAGAAAATCCCTAGTAACCAAATCCTGTAAACATTGCGAGTTCGAGAAAAAACGCGAGTCCAGCATTAGCAGCTTCTAAAGTTCCAGTGATAAAATTCTTCTGAATTAGTATGGTTTCCAGGCATTGCGCTTTCGTTACTTACGCATTGATGCGACGGGGCGAAGCTAGTTTGACGGGAGTAGCTTGATTGTAGTGTATCCCTTAACGGAGCGGTTCATGGCTTCAGCTCAAACACACTCCCCGCCCCTCTGCCTCCCACGTCGGGGAATGATCGGGGCTAAAGCCGCCCGCTCAGTTCATGCAAGCCCCTCGGGCTGCGTATGGAGTCCGCTTGAGCGGACTTCTACGAACTGAGGCAGGACTTTAGTCCGACGTATTACGGTTTTACCTCAAACACAGTCCCTGCCTCTCTGCCTCCCACATCCGGGAAGTAGAACTCGCTCGCCGTGGGCGGGATGACCTTGAACGTCCCGGCGATTACTGTGATTGGCTCATAAATGAATTTCTCGTCCAAGGCAATTCGTTATCCAAACGAATTTTATGGCTGGTACAGGAAATGGATTCCTTTGATTCCAACCGGTGGGTCAACGCTAAGCAGACTGGCAGTAAATGAACTACACTGACCGTGATCGATGAAGGTTCCGTTGGCATCGACAAGCGTAATATACCAAACAATATCCCCGGCACGTTCACGAGGGATTTCTAAGGTGACCGAACCTTCTCTGGTTTGAGCGGATGCAACCAAAGCAGTGTAATTGTCGCCTGCCCCATAAACAAACACCTTGTAATATACGCCGTCCTGAAGAGTATTCCGACTCGGCCAGCTAAAAATTACACTTGTTCCAGTCACAGTTTCCCCTGGACCAGGGTGGACCTCATCTTCAGAAAAACATTGAATCTGGGAAAACCAATCGGTCGGATAAATCAGTGGCACAGGCGGAAAGCCTTCTACGCTAATATCATCGCAGTAAACCGGTGATAGATTTCCATTCTCATCCTGGAATTGCGCGCTGATATAAAATCCAATCCAATTAAGAGCAACAGAAACTGTATAAGTTTTCGATGACACGAAAGGTTCCCAATCTGCGGTCTTCATTTCTGTTTCTGAATAACACCCGTTGGTCTTAATTCGCATTCTATTCACATTTCCGAAAGGACTGGGAGCTGAAAACTCAACCTGTGCCTGAACGGTGCCTCCTGCAATACCACTTAGGCAACATCGTCCAGCTTCTATTTCCACAGATCCAGTTAATGGAAAAGAGGTTAATGGTGCTGGTGTCACAGGATCCATCGTTGACACAGAAGTGTTGGCCACGGACGGCAACGCGGTCACGCCGGTATCTGGTGCCAAAACCTGAACGACTGTCGTTGGAATCGATACAACAGTTGGCGATATGACAATGGGTGTTGAAGCAAGTCCTGGATTATGCGATCCACACCCTGCCAGAAAAACAAGGATCCACCCTACGCTAAAAAGCTTCTTTGTAAACCCAGACCGATTCAGAGGGATATTCCGATTGATCAATTTAGATCAGGACCTGTTCATAATGCAGAGAGTTAGTCACTCGCAACGTCAAAGATCACGGCTTCACCTCAAACACACTCCCTGCGCCTCTGCCTCCCACATCCGGGAAGTAGAACTCGCTTGCCGTAGGCGGAATGACTTTGAAGGTTCCCGCGGTGCTGGCGCGTGCGAGATAGGTGTAAACGTATGTGCCGGCGGGCAGGTAATCTGCCGAGAGCACTACCTTCTCATCGCGCAGTTCGATGTGACTGAAATACCACCAGCCCCAGCCGCGCTCGTTGTAATCGGCCACGGTGTAGGAAGTGGGTACGGCGGTATCGGTCAGGAGGGTCGAGTCGATGGCTTCGAAACCGGCGGGCAGGGGATCATCCACCACGATGTAATGCACCGGCGCAGGGACGACCACCGTAAGCCGCACTCTCACGAGGTCGCCGCGCGAAGTCTCCGTGATCGGGGTCTTGGAGTTATCCAGGGTGAAATATTGCCGTGAGAGACTCACGCCCTGATCCAACGGCCCGATGGATTCGACGGGCAATTCCGCGCTCAGGTAGGCCGTGTAATACAGGTTGCCTGTCCCGTCGCCGCGCGTGAAGACCAGATAATTCGCGGCTTCCTTCAACAGGTCTTTCAATTCGACCTTTAGTTTAACGGTTTGAGTCAAATTCTCTTTCGTAGCATTGCCTTGATCGAGCAGCCCGCCATTCAAGCCGACAGCATACGCGTAGTTCGTGCCGTATTCATTCGAGGCGCTCATCCAATTCGTCAACGCGATCAGCGACCAGGCTGTCTCCTGCGTTGTGTACCAGTGTCCGCGATCGCGGTGAGCCATGAGCCAGCGGACCGCCTGCGCGGTCACAGGATTCTTTGCATTCACCTGCACGAACGCGTTCAACACGATGGCGGTCGTGCGCGCGTCGGTGTTCCAGTTCCAATAATCGCGCGTTGCCTCCTCCCAATGTGCACCCGCGGCAGATAAAACGGCGGCCGTCTCGAGGTCCGAGAGGAGCGAGTTGACGCGCTCATCCTGTTTATCCAGCATGAACATCGCCTGCGCGAGATAGGCCTTTCCGTATAAACTGAGAGATGTTTTGTGCTCGTAAATGAAGTTCACATCCGAGGCGCGCAGTTCATTTCCACGCGCCAACACGTACAACATAAAGGCAGTACGGTTGTATTGCCATATAGGATCATTGCGTCTTAAGTTCGGAATATTCTCCTGCAGATATTTGACAGCGCGCGAAAGTACGCTCGCTGAGATATCATAACCGGAGTCCTTCGCTTCGATCAAACCATAGGCAACGTACGCGCTGGTCTGCGGATCGCTCTCCTCGCCATCCCACCAGTTCCAACCGCCATCATAATGCTGCTTCGCATAAATTCTCTGCAATGCAGTATTCACCTGCGCGTTGAGATTGTTCTGCAGCGCGGTCGAGTCAAGGCCGGCATTCTTCAGGGCGCGCGACGTGATGACGTTCGGTAGAAAGCGCGAGACCGTTTGCTCCATGCACAGATACGGATAATCATTTAGATACGTGAGTCCGCTTTGCATGGAGGCGGCCAGCGACGGCGACACTTCGATCGAAAGTTGCGCATCGGTGAAGTCAAACGTTTGCGGAAGCTGGATCGCTTCGGTGGACGAGTTGGCGTCCTGCAGCATGCCCGATGTGCCGACCGTTTCGGTGGCGACGTAGTTGTAGACCGGGATGCCCTGTTCGGATAACGTGCCGAGCGCAGGCTTGCTGGAATCTTCGTACGCACCGCTGACCGCCCGCGCGGTAAAGTCGACACGCTTCACTCGCCCTTGGACGGTGACATCCCACTTCACATACGTTTGCTGCCCTGCCGCGACATCCACGGTTTGCGTGACTGGTGACGTTAGGTCCACACCATTTGCATCCAGCGAAACATCCACCGTCATTGGATTGTCTCTGTTGTTATGGACCGTCGCGCCGACCGTTGCCTGATCGCCGTTGATAAAGAAGCGCGGCGTCTGCATTTCGATGAAGAGCGGCTTGGTACTCAGCAGATCGCTCGTCGTCTGACCTACTTTGCTGTCTGCGGTGACCGCTCGTACATCAGCTTTCCATGTTGTCAGATTCTCGGGTAAGGTCACTTCAACTTGTGCTTTGCCATCCTTATCGGAAGTGACTTGTGACTGGAAGTAGGCCGTATCCTTGAAGTTCTGCCGCGCCGTGATAATACCGAGACTATTCTCACCTCCGCCGCCGCCCGCGCCTCCCCCGGTGGGAATCGACTCGCGATATTGAGCGTTGAAATCCTCGGCGTTGGATACCAGTCCCAGCGCGGTTCGGACGCTCAATGCCTGGTCGGGATAGAACGCATCCAGTATCGGCGCCGAATTCATCGGAGCCAAAGCCAGCGCGGCTTTATCCACCACCGCCAGCGAAACATCAGCTGACACAGGTTTACCGCTGTAGTCTTTCGTCTCAATCGTGTACGTGACCTTATCTCCGGGACCGGCGGACTTTTTGTCGGCGAACACTTTCACATCCAGCGTTTGATGCGTCGTGTCCACCCGAAGGCTCGCCATTCCGATCTTGAAATCAGGCGAGTCGTTTTGCTCTGCGCCGCTGATGACAACGACAGAGATATAAGATATGGGAGCCATGTCTTCGGTAACTGGTAATTTGTACGTGGTGCTGTTGCCTTTGAGCAGAACGACATCCTGTTTGTATACGTGTCCGCGTTCGTACGTGACCAACGCGTATACATCATGCGCAAAAGGCTGGGCGATCAAAATTTCTGCCGTATCGCCTGGTGAATATATATCCTTGTCCAGGATCAGATTGAATGCCCGGTCATTGGTCTGTCGCCAGGCAATGTAGTCGTCGCTTGAAACCCACATATACGCCGACGATTCATGTGTGTGTCCCTTTGTATCGTGGACCGTGACGATCGCTTTATACACTCCACCTCTGGGCGGGACGAACGACACGGTTGTTTTGCCATCTTCACCTGTGGCCACGTTTACTGTTGAAATGGGAATCTCTTTGACCGAAGTCTCCCAGCGCAGTTGTCCCTGCTTATCCTGAGTCTGCACGCTAAACCAGCGCCGCTCCACGAACTTGACCGAGACCTTTTGATTCGCGACCGGGTTCGAATCCCAATCCAATACAACCACTTCGAAGGGCTGTTCCTCGCCCTGCTGACCAACATAACTGACCGAACGAATCCCTGCATAGAATTCGCTTTGATGCACCGTGATGTTTGCGGTGCCGCTGACGACATTGCCGGACACGTCGGTCACATTGGCGCTGAACGTGATATTCTGGCTGAGCTTGTTCTTGCCCAAGCCGACCGTCTGAGTCACGTCGAAATGACCGGCTCCATCCGTGACGCCCTTACCGTTTACCAGCGTCCCGCCTCCTGAATTTGTGGGTTGAGACCAGTATTCGTCGCGATCCCAATCGGTGAAACTGAATTGCTGGTATTTGGAAGATGGTTGAAAGTAATAAGGTGAAGCTTGCAGGAACCATTCGGTATCCGCGTTCCCGAGACTGCCACCCGAATAATATTTTGCATCCAGACTGAACTTTACCTGTTCTCCTGCCAGGACATTATTCTTATCTGAGGAGGCGCTCACTTCGAATTCAGGTTTGTGATATTCCGCGACGCGGAAGGAAAGATAACTAAATGTCGATTCGGCGGCAGGAGATGATCGCACATATACATCATAGGTCCCCAGTGCGGCGTCCTCGGCAAGCTTGAGTTTCCCGTCGAAACTGCCAAGTTCCGAAAGAGTCATGAAATCACCAAAGACTTTTTCGCCTTGCTGTTCGATGGACAGATACACTTTTTGGTCTGCCGGCAGACTGTACCGCAGGTCATCATTGCGACGGACAATCCCCTTGAAATACACGTCCTGTCCCGGCCGGTAAACGGGCCGGTCCGTGTAGACATAGGCAAATAAAGAGTTGGGTGCTGAGTAATAACCTTCGTATAAGCCGAAATCACCCGCCCAAACGCCACTGCCCCAATCAATGGCGGTGAAGGCAGCATGATCCGCAGCGTCCACGCGCGCGTAGGATGGTTGATTCAGACCATTCAAATACGCGATTCCATTTTTATCCGTGGAAACGGTTCCCACCTTGCGCAAATCTTGATCATAAAATGTGACCGGGACATTTGCTTCAGGCTGGCCGCTTTCGAGGTCCGTGACCCATGCTGATGCCTCGGTGGACGTGGTCTTCAACGTGATGTTATCTGTGGCAACAATAAATAGGAATCCCTGATAGAAGCGGCTTTTGTAATCCAGGGGTTTCCCCTTCACTCCAATAAAGTAATAGCCCGGCTTCAACGGATTTCCCTGAACATCTCCCAATTTGAAATTTTCGCGGTTCAACATATTGCGCGGAACATCTGTATTCGGATTCCACTGGCGAATCGGCTCAACTTTCGGATTGAAATAGGTCGTGTCCAATTTTCCCGCTAACATGCGGTTGAAATCAGAGAAGTCCAATGGATAGAGTGAGACACTCACGGAGTCAAGATTGAGATGCTCAAAATAAACTTCCTGGGGTCCATGGGCGCGATACACCAGCGGAGTCCACGGCAGCACAAGGCGAGCATAGGGAGCGATGTCGCCCGTGGTAAATGTAAATGATTGTTCACTCTGGATGGTATTGCCATACAAATCTGCCATGCCAGGCAGAATACGCACCACGTATTCTGTGGCGGGTTCAAGTCCGTATACTCGCAGAGTCCAGTCACCATCATTGAAGTACCACTGCAGCTCATCTTTCGGCTGGGGGGTGATTCTGATCTTGCTTTTCAAACTATCGAGCTTCATCGGCGAAACAAATTCAATTTCGATGTGAGGATCAAAAACTTTTGCCCCTGAGTTTGGTTCAGGGAAAATTCGTTTGATCTGCGGCAGAGGCACGGTGCCAAATTTGAGATGCAATCCCTGCTTGAGTTTGCCGCCATCTTTGGCCTGCGCGCCATCCGCAATTGCGAGGTCATAAAAACTGGCGATTTTGTAGCGCCCAATAGGGTCAATGGTCAGTGTGGTTTGCTCCTTATCCCACGTCAATTTGGTTGGAAAAGACGCACCGGTTTCGCGATTGATCAATGTAACAGACTCTCGGACGCTTTCCTCATTCATCGGCTGTAGAAAAGTAATAATAAAGGACTGATCCAATAATACGTTTTCGATGCTCTCCGGTGGATTTTGCATGCCATTCTCCAACGCAAAATTACCGATGAGCGGCGCGCGCGTGCTAAATGTCCATGAATACGTGCGTTCCAGCGCATCTCCATTTGTATCTTCGAGTCCCGCTGCCACCTTGACTTTGTAATTGGTCCCGCTCAATAAGCCTGCCTCCGGCTGAAACACATACACCGACGAGTTGACCCATTCCCCGGTCCCCTTGACTTCCGGTGAAAAGATCAGCGGCTGAGGCAGCTTGTCCTGTTCTTCCTTAATTTGGAGAGGCACCACCGGATGATTGAAGATGACCGTAACATTCGTCCCGGGATCAATCTCCTCGGCGTTATTGACGGGAAAGACCTGCCCGACGACCAGCGAGTCAATCGTTGTGAAGCTGAGACTGATTTCCTCCTGCAAAGCCTGTCCATCTTTCGCAGTGGCTTTCGTGGAGAAGGTAGCTTTGTAAACTGTGGAGGCGCGCAGTTTGGAAGTTGGTCTAAAGGAAAATGTTTTCGGGTCCGTCCACGTCACTCTGCCGGGAACAGGGTTGTTATCTGGGTCCTGAAGCGTGAACGCGTCCGCCGTTTTGACTTGATCCATCTCACGGTCGAATGTAAATTCAATCGAAGAGGAAAGCTCCAGCCGCTGACCGGCAGGCGGATTCTGCTCCACGAGCATAGGTCCTACTGGCTGAACTTCCACCTGCAAGTTCGGAGGTGCTTCCGGTGTGTCTGTCGCCACAGGCTGCACGGATACAGGTGTGACCGGCCCACATTGCACCAACAGAAACATCGAAAGAACCAGCGCGATTATCCAAAAACGATGTGAATTTTTCATGCCCGCATTCTCCAGAGATTGCTTGCGTTCGGATTTAAGACGCTTAAGGGTCCGATTATTGTTCCAGGGACTGTCTAATTTCGTGGATTTAGCCACAGAGCCCACACCGTTCGTGCCGCGAGCACACGGTGCGAGACGGCAGAGATGTTTGAGTTTTTCTCAATGAACTCAGTTTTCTCTGTGGCGAAGTTGCAATAAACCTATCCTTTTGGACACTCCTATGTTCCAGTAGGTAATATGGAGTGTGTCCGAACCGTTTACAATAGTCGATCGATCTCCGTTATGGTCAACGAGGAACTCAATTACTGGAACCGAGATACAATTCCAGGCGTTGTAATCCACAAGTAGAATTCCCGATTCCTTGAGACACCAAATGCCCAGAATAAACTTCCAACGATTTCCCATCCCCTCCGTTGCTTTCTGGGGAGTCGTATTGGCTACGGCTGTTGGACTCTTCGGTTTCGTGCGTGACTTTACCATGTGCTGGCGACTCACATCACTACCCGGGGTCCCTCCTGCCAACTGTGCAGGCCCGTCGGTCAACCCGCTGGGAACACCGGTGATCGTCAAGAATCAGGATATCGTCGACCCGACATCCACACCTGAGTCGACCGCTCCAGAAGACGTGAAGTATCCGACGTGGGATGGCGGCAGCCGCATCAATATCCTGTTTGTGGGACTGCGCGGAGGCGACCCGGTTGAGTCCGATTGCCCTTTATGCACAGATACGTTGATTTTATTAACAGTGGACCCAATTACGGAAACGGCCGGGATGCTTTCCATCCCCCGCGATCTATGGGTGAATATTCCGGGCTTTGGCTATAGTCGCATCAACACTGCCTGGACACTTGGCCAAGGATCCAGATTGCCCGGTGGCGGACCGGCTCTGACGATGAAAACCGTCGCCCATTTTATCGGCGTGCCAGTGGATTACTATGTGCAGGTGGATTTTAATACCTTCGTGGATATCGTCGATTTGATCGGTGGCGTGGATGTCTATAATGACGAGACAATCATTTTGGATCCCATGTCACATGGACAGGATTTTGCCAAAGTAAAACTCACCTGCTGCGGGATGCGACACCTGAATGGGACGACGGCCCTGGCCTATGCCCGGTGCCGTCATGTGGAGCAAGGCTGCAAAGATGGCGATATCGGTCGTGCCAAACGTCAACAGAAGGTAATTTATGGAATCCGTGAGAAGGTCTTAAGCCCTGGGAATTTTTCCACTCTATTGGCAAAGGCACCTCAACTCTACAACAAATTTTCCGAAGGTATACACACAAATTTATCATTGGATGATGCCATTAAATTAGCTGTGATGATGAAGGATATTCCAAGGAATGAAATCAAGAATGCCGTCATCGATGACGCGATGATGGTATTGGACAACGTCATCCTGAATGGACAGAACGCCAGCGTTATTCGGCCGTTTCCGGATAAGGTCCGCATCCTGCGGGATGAGATCTTTACCTCAAGCGGAGCGCTCAGCCCGCTGGCACAGGGCGACCCAGCATCCCTGATGCAGGCAGACGGTGCTCGCATCCGCATTTTGAATGGAACGCTCACAGCAGCATTGGATACGAGGACTGGAAATTATCTTTCGGGCCAAGGATTTCAGGTCACGGAGTTTGGAAATACAAAGCCATTGAGCCGTACAACCATTGTTCTCTATTCACCCAAGCTTTATGCGTTACGATTTCTGCTTGATATTTTTGGAATTACCAAAAGCCCACAGATCCTCATAAAATCCGACCCTTCTCAAACGGTTGATATCGAGGTGCGGCTCGGAAGTGATTGGGTCAGCAAGCTGCCTGCCGGCTATTAGATCGCACAAAGTCCCTGAACTTGCGGATAAATTGCGCCTTGTCGAATTTGCTTGCATTTCGGACGAGGTCTCGAACATCATAGTCCGCGTGCACTCGCTCAAAACGCAGCAGAGCTTCCATTAAACTTTCCGGGGATTGTTCCGGGAAAAAGATGCCGGTTACCCCGTCCACGACGGTTTCCAGTGCTCCACCAGCCCCATAAGCAATGACCGGACAACCAGCGGCTTGCGCCTCGACAATTGCGATGCCGAAATCCTCTTCCGTGGCACAAACGAAGCCACGGGCTTTTCCAAGCAGTTCAGCCACTTTCTCATCCGTTTGATAGCCAAGAAAATGGATATTTGGCTTTGCCATATTCTTGAGGCGCGCGAGTTCAGGTCCTTCACCGATAATGATCAAGGGCAGATTCAATCGCGAGAACGCCTGCACCAAAATATCCATACGTTTGTGCGCGACCAATCGTGTCACGGTAATATAGAAATTCTCGCGTATCCTGGCAGGTGCAAACCGACCAGTTTCAACGGGCGGATGAATGACACACGACTCACGTTGATACGCCTCTGCTATCCGCCGGGAAACCGTCTGGGAGATCGCCGCGAATTGATGGACCCGGCAGGCGGCTCTTTTATCCCATTCACGGAAAGATCGCATAAATTGATCGAGGATCGGATTCTTCTGCGTCCGCATCCCATTGATGTTTAGCTCTGTCCAGGCGTAACGCAGGGGTGTATAGGTATAGGAAACGTGGCGGGCGCCGTTGTAGCTCCTCACACCATTCGCCACTGCATAGCTAAAGGAAACAACGGTTTCGAAATCGTGCAGGTCAAACTGCTCGATGGCCAAAGGCATCAACGGCAGAAATATACGATGATGCGTGTGAGCAAGAGGCAGGCGGTCGATAAAGGATGTATTGATGTTTCGACTCGCAAGAGGTGTGGCAGCAAACACCTTTTTGTTGTATACGAGCGTGAACAGTTCCGCATTTGGGAAAGCTTCGAGCGCGGTGAACAATACCTTCTCGCCACCGCCGAGGGATGGCAGCGCATCGGTTACAAATGCAATTCGGGAGTCAGATTGCATTCAATGTATTCCAAATCAAGTCTGAGGTCTTCTGCCAGGAAAAGATTTGGGCACGAACGAGTCCTTTTTCCTTCATCGATAAACGTAGTTTAGGGTCACTTAAGCATTCCTGGATCCTCTCCGTAAGCCCAGCGGGATCTGATAATTCAAAAACCAGACCTGCAGCACCGACAACTTCAGGCAATGCCCCGCCGTCGGAGACAATCACGGGTGTCCCACAGGCCATGGCTTCAATCGCCGGCAAGCCAAAGCCTTCATCCTCGGATGGAAGCACAAACAATGTTGCTTTTGCATACAAACCTGGCAAAACATCATCCTCTACGTAACCTAAAAACTGCACACGCTCGTTCATCGTGAGTTCCGTCTTCTTAAACACAGATCCCATGTCACCGGCAATGAGGAGCCAGAAATCTGAATATTCATCCTTGATCTTATCCCACGCGTTCAGTAAAGTTTGCAGATTTTTTCCTGGCTGCAATGCGCCCACAAATAATATGAATCTCTCGGGCAGTTCATAGAGGCTTTGTTGAGCGCCGGGATAAAAGCATGATGGATCCACAGCGTTCGGAGTGATGACGGCCTTCTCGACGTCGAAGCGTTTTATCACCCGGTTCTTAACATACATTGACGGTGTAAAAACAACTCGAACCCGTCTCGCCAGTATCGGCAGGAATAAACGATACCACACAGCGAAACTCTTTTTGTACCATTCCGGATGTTCAATCGGACTCAAGTCATGGATGGTCAACGCCTGGTCCCGTACCAGGATGGGACCAGTATTCGCCGGCGACCACAATATTGATTCGGAGTTCAATTTGGTTGGAAGCACGAACTGTTCCCATAGATGACCCATGACCCCATTTGCCCGCGTCTTTTCAACCCGACTCCTACTCCCGATAAACGGAAGGATTCCGCGCCCATAACGTTCCACGCCTGTCGTGCGGCGAGAGAGAAATCTGCCATTCACTACAATCTCACGCATGATGAGCAACCTGTCCGGCCCACAAGCCAAGTGCCAGTCCGAGCATCATCCGTCCGGGAGCAATTGTCCAGAGGTAATGATCGAAGAGGCTGATGATGCCAAGTCCCGCAACAGTTGCACCTGCAAGAATTGCCCGGGGAGATTTCGATTGGATGATAGTAAGGGCAATGGACATGAAAAGTCCAATAATCAGGATCAGTCCGGCCGCGCCGAGCTCTGCAGTGATGAGCAGAAAAATATCATGGACAGGTTCTATGGGTGCGCCTTCCACGGCTTTGTTCGATAATTCTACGACAAACGAACCGATCCCAACACCTGTTAGCGGATGTTCGCGAATCATGTTGATGGCTTGTTGCGTTAACCACGAACGCCCAACGGTTGAGATTTGTTCCGTGGCGACGGTTGCATTGTTGACGCGCGTGAAAACCAAATCCCGTAGCGGATACAGTGTGAGAAGGATCGCCAGTGCAACTGTGAATAGCAAGAGATAGAGTTTTTTGCGTTCAAAATACTTTGATTTCATGATCAGGATAAACAGAAAAGAAAGCAGGGCCAGCCAGGCAGAACGGGAAAATGTCAATGCAAGAAGGATGATGCCAACGCTAACCAGCATCAGGGCGGGATAATTTGGTTTTTTGTTCGCAAGGAATACGCTTATGGGTCCGAGGAAGGCAAGGAAGACGAGCCCGGCTAGAATATTGGGGTGCGGCAATGTCCCGTAGGCACGGAGAATGCGTAATCCATTAGCCAACTGTACTACACTTGCGCCACGCAAAGATGGTTCCAGGGTACCCGGCCACTTCATGTTCAATGAATCCAGGAATGCGGTGGATTGCAACGCGAATTCGGCAAAGCCTGCAATGAGTTCGATGCTCAAGGCCGCGCATAAACCAAATATGGCCACTGTCCACGCTGCATGCCAGTCTTGCAGGGAAAGAATCAGCATGAATACCAGCCAGAAATGCAGCGATATATAAAGTGAACTTCGCCAATCGTGAGACCAGAATGTACTGAGCGTTGTCAAAAGAGAGAAAGCAAAGAACAGTGTTATGAACAAAGAAAGAGGAAAGATGAAGGAGGGTACGATTCTCTTGTTTGGTGCATGGCAGATTTTTACTGTTAACCAGAGGATGACCGCCAGTAGTGCGAGTGCATCACTCATGAAAAATAACGCATTGTCATAAGTGAAGTAGACGCGCGGATGTGAGAAGTCTCCGGCGCTACGGTACATCCAGAAACACAGTGCAAGTGGAATCAGCCCAATCGTAAAAGCATAAATCTTTTGAATGACCCATTCTGCTTCAATCGGATATACGCGCAGCGTACCCAATGCCAGTGCAATCACAAAGGCCAGTAGTGGAAATACTCCCCATGCAAAAGAAGTGAAGGGCGGAATCACTGGCACTGGAGTAGGTAGAAGTGGTTTCGCACTCGGATTTTCGTAAACTAAGATTCCATTATCCAGAGTCACTATTTTTTTCCAACCGAGCTCGTCCAGAAGAGGAATGAAAGGGCTGCGGTGAATTTCTCCCCAGCGGATTTTTACGCCCTCCAATGTATTCGGGTTCACAAATCCCCAGCGGACAGCGCGCTCGCCTGATTTCTGCAGAATTGGTCGAATGGCTTGCATGCCATTCAGCGCCCAATACGAAGTGTCAATTTGCCCAACGCCGCTTTCTCGTAGCTCCGGAAGAGTCCGCGCAGTATGGTAACTGCCATCGATGGTGGTTGCTTCTGTAAGCAGGTTCAAATACGCAAATTGGTCGCCAAAGCCAAAGGTAACATAACGCCATTGGGAGTTAGCGCCCTGGTCGAGAAAGTCAACTATTGGTCGCATATTGATGGGAGCCGGTTGTAGTGGGAAGAGAAGCGGCATCATCCATGCTCCCAGGACGGTGATAGCGAAGAAGGAAAAGGTGAGGGCTGGGAGAACGTTTCTTCGGAGCGTAACAGGAACCGGCTTTGCAATGAATCGGTTCTTCCATCGGCGCTTGAAGTGAATAAAAAGAATCCCAAAAAACGGAGCCAGGGTCAAGCATGCCCAGAATGCAAAGCGGTCATACGTCAGCCATTCCCAGGCATTGCCAAAGAAAATTCGCGGCAGTGGCGTCGTTCCGCCAAGTCCCAGCAAAAATAGGAAGGTGAACGAAAGGAGTAAACCGGTGAAGCGATCAGGCCACTTGCGAATGAGGAACGGAATAATTGCGACAAATGGACCGTAGAGGGGAAAGAAAAAAATTGCCAGTGCAAGCCGGTCGACAAGAAAGTTGTGGCGTGAGAGATGGTCAATGGGCGTCTGCATCGCTTGAGCAGCGCCCCATTGCCAAAAAGGAAAAATGACGAGGAGGCCGGCAAGGACCGAAATCACGCCAAACACAAAAAGTCTTCTGACAGGCAACCACCGCACTTCACTTCCATTCTTGAAGAGGCGATTGATGCTTAGTGCGAAAATGAAAAACGGCTGTACTATCAGCGTCGCATGATGCATCGCCATCGATGTTGTGATAAGCGCCACGGACAGAGCAAAATTATGTAGGCCACCTTCGCGCAGATAACAGTCAAGGCTTGCCGCGGCAAAGAGGGCGGCAAGTGTGCCTGCCAGGAATGGCAATTGACCGAAAATATGTGCCGTAACATAGATGGGCAGAAGTAGGGCTGAAGCCAGCGCTGCATATGAAGCTGATGTCCTTCCGGTGAAGATTCTGCTGAATGCATAGATGCCCAATGGATATAAACCTGCGACGATCCATAAGACGAATGCAAAAGCCCCATCAAGACCCAGGAAAGGTACAAACAAGGCAATCAGTTGATGTGTGAGCGGCGGATATGAATTGACAGTGAAGCCTGTATACCAACGCGTTTCCCATAATGAGAACCAATTTTCTGCATAGTGATTCGCAAACAACATGTGAGTATATGCGTCATAACTCAGGCGGTAACGAGCCGTCAGAATGAACAGGCCATGACACAAAAATGAGATGGAAACAGCAATACGAACGCGATGTGGCATCATGCGAGTTTCTTCTCTGTAGCCGGGTTGGCAATGCGCTTGGGGCTGAGTCGTTTTTCCAATGCCTTGTTGAACGCCTGGATATACTTTCTGCACGTTTCATGTGGACGTGCTCGTTGAATGGCATTGAAGTTCTGCATCGCCAGGCGATCTCTTTTTTCTTTTGATTCGAGCAGGTCACGAATTGAGTTGCACAAACTTCGAACATCGCCACTCGTAAAGAACTCCACCTGCAAGCCGCTCTCACCCACCATTTTCTTAATCTCGCTCAGGTCTGAGACGACAACCGTTCTCCCCCATGTTGCAGCCTGATAAAGAACGCTCGACGAACCTGTTGATGCACTATACGGAAGGACAACAATTTGCGCACGGCGGAAAAGCTCCATTACATTATCTTCTGAAGTTTGCCCCAGCCAATTTACACCCTCCATTTCGCCAAAACGCATTCTCAATTTACGTGCATAATCTGGAAAGCGTGCATGCTCGGAGCCGGCGATGGTTAATTTCAAGTTGGGAAATTCCTTCCGCAGCATATCAAAGGCGCTGAGCAACAATTCCAAACCTTTAAAGGGTGCAAGTGTTGTAAAAAATAATAACTCCTGTGAATTCGAATCCGGCAATAATTCAGGTTCATGATACGCGCCAATGGGAATGTGGGTACAATCCACACCGCGTGTCGAAAGCCAATCGGCATAGTTCTTCATCGTCAAACAGACCAGGTCAGCCTGGGAGGTAATTTTTGTGAGAAGTCGTGCACCCGCCTTTGCAAACAGCCCTCCCGGCGCATTCAGAGTTCGCAGGTCGGTTAATTCCACCAACTCATGCAGTGTGACAACCGTTGGATACCCCATTCGTTGAAGAAACATAGGCGTCAGAAGACCGGAAATGTTCAACCAGGGAGACTTCCCAAAGATACTGACACCTGCATTGAACCAGACCAGATCAGGATTCAAACGTCTCACGCGGGACAAGATGGATTGTCGCGCATTAAATTCACCGGGCGCCCAGCAATATTCGATTTCCGTTAAGCCCAGATGATTCGGGATCGTCCCATTGACATGCGACCCCGCCAAAACATTTATACGCGTGAATGCTCCAGACTTTGCGAGTCCACGCGTAATGTGATATCCATATTGTCCAATGCCAGTGATGGCTGGCGGAAAGGGACTGACGATAGCAAGGTGCATGCATCAAAGATGGTTTGACAGAAACTTTTGAGCGTTGTATAGTTCTAGGAATTACCGCTTGTCTGAATTATTCATTGAACATTTCCAGCGTTTTCGAAGCTTGTAATTCAAGTTTGCTTCATTATGCGGCACTATGTGATACGCCTGATTTTAGTCGATTGGATTTAGAAATGCATGAAAATCTTTTAAGCGAAATCTCAGAGGCTGTTCTCCAAACGCTACTCTACTCGGATATATTTGATTTTCCGCTCACTGCGCATGAGGTTCATCGGTACCTTTCGGGGAGAACGGCAACATACGATGAAATCGTGAAAACGTTGAATGAGGACTCGAGAATCATAAAAAAGGACAATTTCTATGCCTTGCGCGGCCGGGATGAGATCGTAAGTCTCCGTAAACAACGAGAGTCGCGTTCAAAAAAGTTAATGCCATTTGCTCTCAAATATGGACGCATTCTTGGGTATTTTCCTTTTGTTCGCATGGTGGCTCTGACGGGTTCGCTGGCGGTCATGAATGTCTCAAAGAACGCCGACCTTGACTATATGGTTATCACGCATCCCGGACGATTATGGACGGCTCGTGCATTTGTACTATTATTTAATCGGCTGACCCGTTTGGTTGGACATACGATTTGTCCGAACCTGCTTGTCTCCGAAATAGCTCTTGAGTGGGGCCGGCATGATCTTTTTTCTGCACGGGAACTATGCCAGATGATTCCCATTGCTGGGATGGATGTTTATCGAAAGTTAATGAAAGCAAATGTTTGGATCCAGGAATTTCTTCCCAATGCGGAGATAGTTCAGCCAGCGGTGGAAAATAAGCCCGGATTTGCTTCTCTATTTCAAAGGTTGCTCGAATTTCTCCTAGCCGGAAAACCTGGTGATCGGTTTGAGCGCTGGGAAATGGACCGTAAAATTGCGCGTTTCTCGAAGCAGGAGGGTTTTGGCGAGGAAACCGTTTTCAATGCCGATATCTGCCAGGGAAATTTCGATCATCACCATAAGTGGACACAGGAAGAACTTGAGCGAAGGATAAAGTATTTCAGTATAGATTCCCCTCGCCCTACGGGAGAGGGTCTCGGGGTGAGGGCATGACCCAAATCCTGCTCGGTCAATCGTACTATCTGCGCTTTGACCCAAAATTATGGGAGGCCATGCAGCCCTATCCCCCATTGGGGACGTTATACGCCGCAAGCTGGCTTCGTCAGCACGGATATGAAGTGGCGTTATTCGATGCGATGCTGGCAGAGTCAGAAGAGGAGTGGGAAATTGCTCTTGATCAACACCAGCCGCAATATGCGCTCATTTATGAGGATAATTTCAATTACCTCTCCAAGATGTGTTTGCTCAGGATGCGGGAAGCCGCGTTCAAAATGATCGGCATGGCAAAAACGCGCGGCTGCACGGTCATTTTGTGCGGCGCGGACGCGACGGATCATTATCCTGAGTATCTCGAACAGGGCGCGGACTACTGCCTGCTTGGCGAAGGGGAGGAAACGCTGCTCGAATTGCTGAACCGGTTATCGGCCGGGAAGGAAGCGGCTCCCATCATCGGGCTGGCTTCACGAAACACTCTCAACACAACACGGAGACCAGATATCACGGACCTCGACAAGCTCCCTTTTCCAGCGTGGGATTTGGTGGATATCGAGAAGTATAAAAAGATATGGCTGGATCGGCATGGTTTTTTTTCGATGAACGTCGTGACGACGCGCGGCTGTCCGTATCACTGCAATTGGTGTGCGAAACCAATTTGGGGACAACGCTACAACTCGCGCTCGCCTGAGAATGTGGCAGCGGAGATCAAGTGGCTGAAGGAAACATATGCGCCCGATCATATTTGGTTTGCAGATGACATTTTGGGATTGAAACCAGGATGGATCGAAAAATTTGCCGGGTTATTGCGTGAAGCAAATGCAGTGATTCCGTTCAAATGCCTGCAGCGCGCGGACTTGGTCAATGAAAAGACGGCGGCTGCACTGGCAAAGGCCGGATGCAAAACCGTCTGGCTTGGCGCCGAATCGGGTTCGCAAAAAATCCTGGATGCGATGGACAAGGGCGATAGGGTGGATGATGTTTATCGAGCCGTGAACCGTTTGCATGAGAATGGGATTGAAGTGGGATTCTTCCTGCAATTTGGTTATCCCGGTGAGACGTGGGACGATGTGCAAAAGACTTTGAAAATGGTGCGTGAATGTGCGCCTGACGACATCGGTATTTCGGTCTCGTATCCGTTACCCGGAACGAAGTTCTTCGAGCGCGTGAAATTGGAGTTGGGCGAGAAACAAAACTGGACCGACTCACAGGACCTGGCGATGTTGTATCGCGGTCCCTTCCCGACCGAGTTTTATCGCGTTCTGCATGGACGAGTCCATTATGAGTTCCGCGCGCGCCGGGCGCTGCGTCAGCCCTCTTTTCGGAGCGTTGCTGCCATTCCACGTAATTTGTTTGGAATACTCAAGAGCGAGATCCTATTGAGAAGATTTTTATGACCATGGATGATAAGTTTGAAACCATCGCGGAAGCCTTTTCGCGGACGGCGGACAAATATGACGCGTTTGCAGATGATCATCCCAACCAGACGCGCATGCGTAACAAGGTCTATTCGCACATTCAGCGATTTGTCCCGGCAGGCTCGCGCGTCCTTGAGCTAAATGCGGGGACCGGTACCGATGCGGTTGAGCTGGCGCGGCGCGGCTACACCGTTCATGCTACGGACATCGCTCCTGGCATGTTGGAACGCTTACGGGACAAAGTACTTAAATTGAATTTGAGCGAAAAAATCACGTATCAACAGTGTTCCTTTACTGAACTGGACAAAATCACTGGAGCGCCATTCGATGCTGTCTTTTCTGATCTTGGTGGCTTGAATTGCATTCCTGATCTTACACCGGTTATCGCACAACTGCCGAATGTTTTGCGTCCCAATGGATTTGTCACGTGGGTGCTGATGCCACCCGTCTGCTTGTGGGAGATGGCGGAAATCTTTCGCGGTCATCCGAGTCTGGCATTCCGTCGTTTTGCACGCAACGGTACGCAGGCCCATCTTGAAGGATTGCACTTCAAGGTATATTACTTCACGCCTGAAAAAATCCTGGGATGGTTTGGGGATCAATATGATTGCCCTGCAATTGAGGGACTCTCGGTCATTACACCAACGGCGGAATCCAAGAATTTTGCCAAACAATTTACGCGGCTTTATCGGACCTTGAGTTGGCTCGATGACCGACTGGCCTCGCGCTATCCCTGGCGCGGCTGG
This sequence comes from Anaerolineae bacterium, assembly GCA_041487615.1. Classification (GTDB taxonomy): domain Bacteria; phylum Chloroflexota; class Anaerolineae; order Anaerolineales; family Villigracilaceae; genus Defluviilinea. The sequence continues at coordinate 281 of JBGPNQ010000018.1, read as the reverse complement.
GGCGATTTTTTTATCATCACCATGCAATATCAGCCAAAGGGAAAACAGATCTCATGAGCTTTCCAATATTTCCGAATAAACATAAATTGAAGGAGCTTTACGGAGCGCGGGAAATCGTCGGCTATCGCAAACAAGTCCGCAGAATGCCATCGCTTTCCGCTCCGGAAGGGATTTTGTTTTGTCTGGAGCGCGGCCTGCCCTGGCGCTTGCGTTGGCGTATCCCCGTTACGCGTGCGGGTGGGATGAACGGCGATCTGTATGCTTTGAAGAAACCCAAAGAC
>JBGPNQ010000017.1:0-29672 GCA_041487615.1 Anaerolineae bacterium | reverse complement strand
CTATTGACCGAGGAAATTGTCAATCGGGCTGGACGCACCGGAGGCACATTCCTGCATACCTCCCGTACGAATCCCTCCAGGGTCCGGCGCGACCGATTGCCACCTGCTCTTCAGGAAAAATACACAGCGGACATCAACGATCTGACGTCCGAGGTCTTGAAAAATATTGATTTTCTTGGGCTTGATTATCTCATCCCAATCGGTGGCGACGATACGTTGAGCTATGGCGTGCGCATGTATCAGGAGGGAGTGAAGGTTGTAGCCATCCCAAAAACCATGGATAACGATGTGCCCGGCACGGATTATTGCATCGGCTTCAGTACCTGTGTCACGCGCACCATCGAGCTTGCGAACAGCCTTCGCACCGTGGCAGGCTCGCATGAACGTTTGATGATATTGGAGGTCTTTGGGCGTTACGCTGGTTTTACGGCAATGCTTCCTGCAATGGCAGGAGCCGCGAATCGCTGCGTGATCCCCGAATACAAATTCAACATCGAGCGGCTTACCGAACTCCTCATGTATGACCGCGCCCATAACCCAAGCCGTTATTCGGTTGTATTGGTTTCAGAAGGCGCGATGTTCGATGGAGGCGAGATGGTCTTTGCAGATAAGACCACTGATGCATTTGGACATGCCAAACTGGGTGGCATCGGAGACCTGATCTCTGCGCAGTTGAAAGAATCGACTGCCAAATACAACAACGGCCGCATGGTGGATACGGTAAATCAAAAACTCGGATATCTCGTCCGTTGCGGCGACCCGGATGCGATTGATTCGATTGTCCCGATGGCGTATGGTAATCTCGCGCTCGACTTGATCCTCAAGAAAGTACACGGAAGACTGGTCGTCCTCAAAAACGGACGCTACGACAATATCCCCGTCGATATTGTCACCAGCACGAAAAAGACCGTCAATGTGGAACGCTTCTACAACCGGGACCGCCTGCGTCCAAACTTTGAAAGCTTTGAAATGACGCCGCTGTTCATTATGACAAGCGACGCGATTTGATTAATCGAACAAGCCGCAGGTTTTGCACCTGCGGCTTGTTTTTTTTATTGGAAACACATGAATTCAGTGGTTAATATAAGGCGAATTTTTCCTGCACAGTAATTGGCCTGTTGGCAGAAAAACAATTCTCTGATTTCTTAAAGTTCCAACACGTCATTGACTTTGAAGCCAGTGGCGACAAACGAAAATTACTCTTCCCTCTTGATCTGAAACGAATCGAAATCCCGTGCGACAAATGAGTTGGGGAAAATTGCCTGCGCTTCCTTCAACACATCCTTCTCGCGATAGCGGCGGGAGATGTGTGTGATGATCAGCTTTTTGACGTTTGCCTTTACAGCCAGTTCCGCGGCTTGACGGGCCGTCAGGTGCGAGAACTCACGCGCCATTTCGGCCTCTTCATCCATATACGTGGATTCGATCACCAACGCATCCGCATCCCTGCAGGATTCGAAGATGTCATCCGTTTTGCCGGTATCCCCCGTCAGGACAAGTTTGACACCCTTTTGAAGTGGACCCAACACATCGTCCGGTTTGATTCTCCTGCCATCGGAGAGGGTGATCTCCTTTCCTGCGACCAGTTCCTTTCGCTCGGGTCCGAACGGGACGCCGAGTTCATCCGCTTTTTGAGCCAAAAATGGATGACGGGCCTTGCCCTCGAAAATATATCCCAGGCAATCCGGTCCACGATGGGTCACGGAGAATGCAGTAACCGTGAAACTATCCGTTTCAAAGAATATTCCAGGCTTGATCTCATTGAGCCGGAGCGGCATCGGGGACTGATTGCCGCGCAGCACAACACCATAGATCAGATCATGGACGCGGTCGAGGGTGGAACGCCCGCCGAAAATATCGAGCTCATCAATCGCCTCCCAGCGCATGAACGTGGACATCAATCCGCCAAGCCCAAGGATGTGATCGAGGTGTCCATGCGTGAGCAGGATGTTTGTGAGATTCTTAAACCCTGTACCTGATTGCAGGATCTGCCGCTGAGTGCCTTCACCACAATCCACCAAAAATCGATATTCATCATGTTTGACAATCTGGGCTGAAAGTCCGCGCTTGGCCGATGGGGCGGATGCTGATGTTCCGAGAAAGAGAATTTCAAACAAAGTTAAGTCCTTAGTAAATAATCTGCCACAGCCCCCTGGCGGGGATAATAAAGTTCACAGAGAAAACTCAAAAAGCTCTGCCGTCTCGCATGATTTGCTAAGCAAATCATGCGAGACGGCACGAACGGTGTGCTCTCTGTGGCGAATCATCGAATCTTACCTGCAATTTTACCGCAAAAGAAAAACAGACCATTTGTGCTATAATTTTTTCATGTCATTGCTTCGGATGATCGTCCTTGCAACGACTGAATCGCCATGCCTCTTAAAACTCCTTCTTCATCCAAATCGAGTGGAAAGCCTGCGGGCAAAGTCCTGTCTCCAGCGCGCGCGGGGAAGGATAAAGTCGCGTCTGCTCCGAAAAGGAAGGCACCTCCTCCACCGGAACCTGCTCCCCTTCAATGGTGGGATACCCTCAGCGACGAACGCAAACTTGACGTTGTCGGCGCGGTCATGGCGGCGGTGGGAGTGCTCACCGGGCTCATCCTGGTCTCCTCCCAGCGCAGCACTGTCACCGGAAGCATGATGCGCCTACTGGGACAAATGCTTGGCTGGGGGATTTACGTGCTGCCCATTGGACTGATCGCGATGGGATCCTGGCTGATCCTTCGTCGCATTGAAAAGTTGCCCCCACTTTCATTGGAACGCGCGACTGGACTCATTCTGTTTTTTCTCTGGTTACTGGCAACCATGCATTCCATCATTGCTGCGCCTGCCCGGGCAGAGGAAGCTGCGTTGGCGGGCTGGGGCGGCGGCTATCTGGGAAGTCTGATGGAGCGGGTGCTGTTCAACAGTCTTGGCACAGCGGGAGCCATTATCGTGCTATTCGCATGGCTCCTGATCACGTTGACAATGATCTTCGATGTTTCAGTTCAGGATCTATTTCGGTGGGTCAAGCCAGTTTTCCTGTACGTCCGTGAACTGATCGCAAAACAGACCACAAAAACCACGCAGACGATTTCTCCCGAAAATGCAGAAATTGCGTCCAACGGCTTTACACCTCTGAATCGTCCGGAGCCGGTGGTTGCGAAGGAAATTCCGGGTAAACCTGTCACCTCTGTTAAACCAGTTGAGACGGTGATTCACTGGCAGTTGCCTGATATAAAGAATATCCTGGATTCGGGCACGGCCCCATCCGTCAATGAAGAATTTATTCAACAACGAGGCAAATTAATTCAGGAAACCCTGGCTGCGTTCGGTGCTCCCGTCCAGGTGGTGGAGATCAACCGTGGGCCGGCGATCACACAGTTCGGAGTGGAACCCCTCTTCGTCGAGACAAGGATGGGGCGGACAAAGGTGCGCGTGAACAAGATCGCCTCGCTCGCCGATGATCTGGCGCTTGCACTGGCTGCGCCGCGCATCCGCATCCAGGCCCCCGTACCGGGACATAGTTATGTCGGTATCGAAGTCCCCAACGATGAAATGACTCTTGTCGCGCTGCGCGATATTCTGGAGAGCGATGCCTTTCAGCGCAATAAAAATCCGTTGCGCTTTGCTCTGGGCCGCGATGTCACGGGACATCCGATCAATACGACCCTTGAAACCATGCCGCATCTGCTGATCGCAGGAACCACCGGTTCCGGTAAATCGGTATGTGTCAACTCGATCCTAACGTCGTTTTTGATGTACAACACGCCGGACGATTTGCGTTTGATCCTGGTTGACCCAAAGCGCGTGGAGTTGACGGGCTATAACGGCATTCCTCATTTGCTTTCACCTGTTGTGGTCGAGATCGACCGCGTGATCGGCGCATTGCAATGGATGACGCGCGAAATGGATAAGCGGTATCACATGTTTGCGCAGGCCGGTTCGCGCAACATCACCGATTACAACGCCAAGATGAAACTGCAGGGCGGCAAAAAACTTCCGTTCCTGGTGATCGTGATCGACGAACTCGCGGACTTGATGATGATCGCCCCAGGTGAGACCGAACAGACGATCACGCGCCTTGCGCAGCTTGCACGTGCGACCGGTATTCACATGATCCTTGCCACGCAGCGCCCCTCTGTGGATGTGGTGACGGGTCTGATCAAGGCGAACTTCCCGGCACGTATTGCCTTTGCGGTCGCATCCAACACCGACAGCCGCGTCATCCTCGATCAGCCCGGCGCGGAACGATTGCTTGGGCGGGGCGACATGTTGTTCCAGGCTCCCGATGCTCCTGCTGCGGCGCGTTTGCAGGGTGTGTTCGTTTCTGATACTGAGATCCAAAACCTGGTGGAATTCTGGCGCACACAAGTCGGAGCGCCGAACCCCTACGCCGCGCCGGGCGCGCCTGTGGATCTTCCCAAATCGAATATTCCACTCAAACAAACGGCCATGTTCGAGGATATGACGCCCGCCGATTCCAATTCCGATCCGCTCCTTCCCGAGGCCATCGATCTCGTACGCCGTGAGGGACGCGCCTCTGTATCCATGCTACAGCGCCGCATGAGGATCGGGTATACACGTGCCGCCCGCATTGTGGACATGATGGAAGATAAAGGCATTGTGGGGCCGCCAGAGGGGACAACACAGCTCCGTCAAATATTGGATTATGGTCCGACCGCGCCGCCCAAAGATGATGGAGCATAGACGTACGAAGACTGGCCTGTATCTGCATGATTTGCCATGAAAAACCTGATCGAAATCCGTACCCTCTCGCTCAAACCTGGCAGGCTTGACGAGTTCCATCAGCTTTATACCGAACAGTCCCTGCCTTTACTCAAGCGTTGGGACTTCGATGTTGTCGCGTATGGTCGATCGCTGTATGACGAGAATACATAGGGAGCACTCAAAGTTTGTTGGAAAACAAGCTCAAGCCGTCGTCCTCGGCGGCGTTCTACGAGTAAATCCTTCGCCGAGGACGGCGAAGGGAGCAAACTCATCTACATACTTTTAGTGCACCCGAATACATATGCGGAAGAAATTTTGTTTTTCCTCATGCTATAATCAATTTCATGGATGTTGGTGATGTCCGCTTTTACAAGGAACGCTGGAAGGCCGTTGAGGAGATCGAACGGCAGGAATTGCGCGCCATGAGTCCGGATGATCACTGGCGGAAACTAAATGCCATTGTCCGTTTTGCAATCGAAACAGGCATGAAACCGGGCAATAATGAGAGTGAAATGGAAGTATTCCTGCGTTGGGCGAAAATCAAGGCTCAGTATGAAGCTGGATAAAAGCCTGGAACCGTTTCATGCCGTCATCGAATCTCTTCAGCGTTTGCTTCACCAATTCAACGACCGTGGCGTGATTATCGGGGGAATTGCAGTCGGGTTCCTGGGCAAACCGCGTTTTACTGCTGATGTGGATGCTGTGTTCTTACTTTCCAAACAGGATATTCCCCAATTCCTTGAATATGCCCGTGGTGAAAATATTATTCCTCGCATTCAAAATGCCGAAGAGTTTGCAAGAAAAAACCGCGTTCTGTTATTGCGCCATAATCCCACAGAAACAGATATTGATATTTCCCTTGGCATTCTTCCTTTTGAGGAAGAGATGGTAGAAAGAGGTAGTACGAAATCCTTTGCGAATTTATCTATTCGCCTTCCCACTCCTGAAGACCTGATTATCATGAAGGCAATTGCTCATCGCCCAAAAGACCTGGAGGATATTCGAACCATTGCGGAAAAATATCCGGACCTGGATGTAGAGCGAATCAGGGAGTGGGTCAAATCTTTTGGGGAAGTATTGGAAACACCGGACCTTTGGGATTTGGTCAAGTCCCTGTTGAAATAGGTTTTTTGCTTTGCTTCCTTCTTTTCCGCCCTGCCTTCATCAACTTCTCGATCCACCTTACGAACGGCTCGGGGGGCAAATAGTCCACCAAAGTCCATGGCTGCAAACCGCGCGAGTTCAACACGGCGTTTGCAGCTTCGATGCCGGTCAGACAGGCGCGTTCCAGAAAGAAGGACGGCGCGGGATGCCTCACCCAGTCCCCTGCGCAGAATAAATTCCTCCACGGCGTTTCAATACCCAGATATTTTTCCTTTGGTCCCACTGCCGGCAGCGTATGTGTTTCCGGGTTCCGCTGCAAATGCTGCCCGATGCGATGTCCCTGCAATTCGGGCCAGGCTTGTCCCACATCCTTGATTGCCTGTGCAAGCAGGATGGCATCGGGTTGCGCAAGCGTTTCAGGCGGTCCATACACATGCACTTCGAGAGCACTTCCGTTCGTCTCGCGCGCCCAGCGGCGAAACGGGTCATAGATTCGATCCAGCCAGAAATAATTGTGTATCACGAACTCACCCGTGAAAATCCCCGCTTCGGCGGTTTTGCGCGGCTTCACATCGAACCACAAACGGATCACCGCATTCGACAAGGCCTGCGGGAAGAACAATTCATCCACTCGTTCGCCAAAACTTGCGCGCAAAATCTTCTTGGCATTATTGGGATCAGTACCCAGGATGACGTCTGACCCACAAGCGGACTCTTCCCCGGTAATCCCGTCCCACGTCACCCGCCACTTACCATCCTGTAGTGAAGCGAAGTGGACATCACCCTCTTTAACAATATGCTTCACGCGGGACCCAAGCCTGATTTCGCCTCCGAGTTCCCCAACCTTCGCTGCGAGCGGCTCGCAGATGCTCGTCCCGCCGTCATCGGGCAAATAGGAAAACATCCACGCGTCGCGACGGAGCAACGTATAAAAGCGCAGGAACGCGATAAAGCCTGAAATGGACACTTCGTCAGGATGGCTTGACAGTCCGTTACGGGCCAACCCGAGAAAAAACGACTTGAGTGCCGGCGACCATCTCTTCGTCATGTGGCCGAGCGTCATGCCCTCCATCGGCTGATTCTCTGCAAACGGATCGATCCCCACCGCCATAATTAATCCCGACCACACGTTCATCAGCGAAGCCCAATCGCCCAGACTGAGCATCCACAGAAATTTTCCGCGCAGGAATAATTGCAGATAATGGAGAGGCGGCGGGATCAATGTGCGGCGGATCGCCGAACCCACAGGAGCCATGCCAACGAATTTGCCAGTCTTGTAAATCCAATTCTCCTCCTGCGCGGGGACAAAGACAGGGCGCAAATTATGGCGCGCCAGCATCCCCTGCAAATTTCGATACTGTGACCAAATCCCGTGCACGCCATGTTCCAACCGAAATGAATAATTTCCAATTTGAATGGTTTCCCCACCCGCCAGCCTCCCCCCGATAAATTTGTCATCCGCTTCCAATATCAATGGATGCAGCCCACGCTCTGCGAGATGCAACGCCGCGCTTAGACCTGCAATACCTCCACCGATGATGATGACATCAACCTCACTCATTGAAAACCTTTAACCACCAGGGACACAAAGGTCACTACGGTTGGAAGAATGAGGAGCGTAAAGCCTTTCCACAGATTTTCCTTTGAACACGTTGTGTCACCTGCCCCGCCTTTTGCGGAGCTTGTGTTCAATGCCTCATCCCGGAGCATATGCACTGACATCATTTCCACGCAATCGTTCAATTAGGTATTCAAACGGACGTGCCTGAGTCAGTGACGGTTCAGCATAACATTGCTGAAAACACGAAGCGCATGAAGTCGGCGCTTCGCCATATTTCTCCTTTGCGATTCTCCAGGCTTCATCCCATGTTTGAACATCCAACAAATTGACGGCAAGCCCGCCCTGTTCACCGCCTGCCTTTTCCATTGGCCTGCACGGATATGCCAGCCAGCCATTCGGCATGATACGCGGCACGAGAGTTGGATAACATTCGTAGGGAGTCTGATCCATGAGGATCTTGAAATAGGAGAGGCTCCCGACTATCGGCGCACCCTGCTTCTTGAGATGGATGACTTTTTCAATGAAAGCGCGATATTCAGGAGTTGTGACCAATTCATAGCGCGGCATATTATTTACCGACTGTGGCGAGAACGAGATCCGTGCATCGTTCTCCATACAGAATGTGATGAGCTTATCCATACCCGGCAATGTCTCAGGTGTGATCACAGCGTTGATGATCAACTTGTAGTTGTATTCCTTTTGAAAAGAGGCGGCTTCCCGCGCATTCGCAATGACCGTCTCTGCATATGCATTTGGTACACTGACTATGTTCAAGACTTGCGAGTCTGTAGAATCGAGGCTGATGATCAGACGATCCAGATTCTTCACCACGGAAAGCATTGAGTTTCTTAAAGGTTTTTTCTCAGAGCTCTCGGCGTTCTCTGTGGCTAAGCCTTTCCCTATTCCCTTGGAAAGTAAAGTCCCATTTGTGATGAGACTAACTTCACGAAATTTCAAATCCTTGCGCGCGTATTGCAGCAAATCCAAAATATGTGGGTACATCAATGGCTCACCACCTGTCAGCCAAAGGCGGTCAACTCCCGTGCGGATGACAGCCAATATTCGTTTTGCATCTTCGAGGCTGGGATTTGGTGTTACTTCGTGATTCCGCCGTGAGCCGAAATCTTCGCAGTAGGCACAGTTGAGATTGCACTGCATCGTCACGTAATACACAGCAAGACGCGGCGAGAGCGTGAAATCGCCTCTAGTCAACTTGAACAGGTTTTGCAGATACGTGAACACAAAGTGGATTATAAAACACGATAGGAAGTAGCTGTTTACAGTTGAGTTACAGGATGTCACATACTTTACTTAATTTGATATTTGAATTTCAACTTCCAAATTCACGTAATACTTGTTTGCTAATGTACCAGCGGCAGGTTGTAATCGTTGTACAATTAATGCAACCTTGAAGAAATGGGAGCGGCAGACATGAATCCGATCATCGATGTATTACTGAAGCGCAGGTCCGTTCGGGCGTATGATGAGCGGCAGATCAGCCCGGAAACCAAGGCAGAGATTGTAAAGGCGACATTACGAGCACCCACCGCGGGGAACATGATGCTCTATTCCATTCTGGATGTAACTGACCAGAAGATGAAAGATCGTCTCGCGGTCACCTGTGATGACCAGCCTTTTATCGCACGCGCGCCCATGGTGTGGTTGTTCCTTGCCGATTACCAGCGCTGGTTCGATTATTTCATTGCTTCAGGCGTGGAGGAACTTTGCAAACAAAAGCAGGTTCCTATGCGCAAACCGCAGGAGGGTGACCTGTTCCTGGCATGTTGCGACGCGCTTATCGCCGCGCAGAATGCAGTGATTGCCGCAGAGTCGTTTGGCATCGGTTCCTGTTATATCGGCGACATTATGGAGCGCTATGAGATTCACAAAGAGCTATTAAACTTGCCGCAATATACGTTCCCAATTTGTATGCTCGTTTTCGGTTACCCTACTCCCGAACAAATGAAACGTCCCTACACAAAACGTTTCGACGAAAAATTCATTCTGTTTGAAAACCAATATCGCAGGCTTAATAAACAGGAACTCGGTGAAATGTTCGCAGCGCGTGAAAAACAGATGTCCAGGGCAAAGAGCAAAGAGGGCATCGCCAACTTTGGTCAAGCGATGTATTCACGCAAGTTTGATTCTGAATTTACGATTGAAATGAGTCGTTCGGTAAGGTTGATCCTGAAGGAGTGGCAGCGCTGACAAAAACTCCCTGACAAAATCAGGGAGTTTTTCTTTACGCCTTTGCCAGCGCAAACTTTTCTTTTCCAATTCGGTAGTTGCCGTTCTGTTTGAGCACCTGCTCCACTACATCCTCGGGGACATCCACAAACGAAAATTTATCCTCGATGCGTATCTTCCCGATCGTATACCCTGGGATATTTGCATGGAAGGCAATGGTGCCAACGATGTCACTCGGACGGACTCCCTGCAATTTTCCTTTGTTCATCTTCAAGCGGACCATGCCCTCCTCATGCGACGAATCGCCGCGACGTCGGGAGCTTGGTTCCCTTTCCGAACGTTCGCGCCGCCCGGAAGGCTCCCGACGATCACCGCGCTCGAAGTTTTTTTCGGGTCGTTTGCGCTCATCTTTGACATCCGTGATCTCTGCAATGGGACGCTGCTTCTCATCTGCGCGCGCGATCTTCAACGCCGCAGCCGCGATATTCAATGGCTCATGACCAGCTTCGATCAATTCCTGGATCATTTCAAGTTCCCGTTTGTATCGTCCGCGACCGAGCCAGATCTTCATCGTTTCGATCACCTGTCCTTCGCGGTGTTTGATGATGTCACTGGCAGAGGGGATTTCCATTTTCGTGATCGGTTGTTTGGTCAACGCTTCCACTTCGCGCAAGCGACGTTTCTCACGTGGCGAAAGAAGTGTGATGGCAATACCTGTCTTTCCCGCGCGTCCCGTCCGCCCAATGCGATGGACGTATACCTCGGCATCATCCGGTAAATGATAGTTAAAGACGTGCGATATATCTTCGATATCCAAACCGCGTGCAGCAACATCTGTCGCTACCAATACTTTTAATTGATTGGCACGGAAACGTCCCAGTACGCGTTCGCGCGCATTCTGGTCAAGGTCACCGTGGATGGCTTCGGCAGGGATGCCGCGTACAACCAGTTCGTTTGCAAGGGTAGCCGTTTCAGCGCGGGTACGGGCAAAGATCAATGCACTCTTGATTGGCTCGATTTCGAAGAGACGTGTCAACGCATTGGTCTTCTCGTTTTCGTGCACAAGATAATAGCGCTGTTCGGTCGTTGCAAGGGTGAGAGTCTCTCGTTTAATGGTGACAGACTGCGGGTCCCGCATGAAGCGATTCGCGAGATCACGAATCCGTTTGGGCAGGGTGGCGGAGAATAAAGCGGTTTGTCTTTCCGTTGGAGTTTCCGCAAGGATCTTTTCAACATCCTCCATGAAGCCCATGTTTAACATTTCATCCGCCTCGTCGAGCACGAGCGTGCGAACGTGTTGTAAGTTCAGAGCTTTTCGGTCGATGAGATCAAGCAGACGTCCCGGCGTACCGACAACGATGTCGACACCGCGGTTGAGACGCGAGATCTGCGGTCCGTATGGCTGCCCGCCATAGACGGCCAGCACGCGCACATTGAGGTGCTTGCCGTATTCGGTCATCGAGTCGGCGACCTGCAATGCGAGTTCACGCGTTGGCGCAAGGACGAGTGCCTGCACATGACGTTGCTGTATGAAGTTATGCAAAATGGGGAAAGCAAAGGCAGCAGTCTTGCCCGTGCCCGTCTGGGCCTGTCCGATCACATCTGCCCCACTGAGCATGATCGGGATCAGTGACGCCTGGATGGGCGTTGGCGTGGAATAGCCAAGCTCCGTGATCGCCTGCATGATTTCCTCACGCAGGTTAAGAGAAGTAAATTCGGTTGTCATCGTTTCCTTTTCGGCCGCCATTGTAGGGACGGGCGGCCGCCCGTCCCTACAATGGCGATATATGGATTGTTTCGATGACTCCGTTTAACTTCCTTCTTGCCAATCAAAGCCTCTCTTTTCAGATCGGCTCGCCCAACAAAAAAGCCCGACTACACTTCCATCGGGCGTTCGTTCAGAGTGATCAAAACAATTCCCAAAATTCGACGAGAGTATAACATGGTTTTGATGAAGTCATCTGTGAACAATATTAACAAAATCTCAATGAAGAGCGACTTTGCCTGAAAGGCGTATAATCTCAATGTTTTACTGGCATAAGGATTAATGGTGAAGCATGAAGAGTATGGACACACAGAGCGAGGACAAAACCCTGGGTTTGGCCAAAGCAGGGGATCAGGCAGCCTTTGAAGAACTCGTCGAACCCTATCGCCGTGAATTATTGGCCCATTGTTATCGCATCCTTGGGTCGTTCGAAGACGCGGAGGATATGCTGCAGGAGACAATGGTGCGCGTCTGGAAGCGCCTCGACTCGTTCGAAGGCCGTTCATCACTACGCGCATGGTTATATAAGATTGCAACCAACGCCTGTCTCGACGCGCTGGACAGCCGCCGGGTACTCGGACTGCCGAAAGAGTTGTATCCGCGCGGCGATCCAAACCATCCGCTTCCCGGACCGTCGAAGGAAGTGATTTGGATCGAGCCTTTTCCTGATGCTTTGATCGATCCGCAGCCAAATATCTATCCTGAAGCGCGCTATGAAGTGCGTGAGAGCATCACGCTCGCCTTCATTGCCGCTTTGCAAAAACTCCCAGGAAGACAACGCGCTGCCCTGCTGTTATGTGACGTAATGGGCTGGAGTTCCAATGAGGCGGCAGAAATCCTCGATATGTCCACGGCTGCGATCAATAGTGCATTGCAGCGCGCACGCGAGACGATGAAACAGCCTGAACGAAAATTATCATCCAGGTTGAATGAACAATTATCCGCCCTGCTGGCAAAATACGTAGCTGCTTGGGAGGCGGCAGATTCAGCGGCACTAGTCGCCGTGCTGCGAGAGGATGTCGCGTTGACCATGCCGCCGGTGCCTGTCTGGTTTGGCGGGCGCATCGATGTGAAAGCGTTCCTCGATGGCTATCTGTTCAAAAATCCGGGGCCGAGGCGTTTGAAGTTGATGCCTGCGGAGGTCAATGGCTCACCCTCCTTTGTCGTCTATCGCACCGATGAGTATGGAATCCATCGCGCTGAGGCACTGCATATCCTCACGATTGAAGATGGGGAAATCTCAGAGATCAATGATTACCTGTCGTTTGACGGCCAGTTGATTTCGAAATTGGGCCTGCCACTCCAGGTTTAACCGATGAATTGGAAAGAGTTCCACCGTCTTATTAATTGAAAAGACAAACTCTGACCGACTCAAAAGGAGAAAACCATGAGTGACCAATTATCGGTGTTTTTGCTTACCATTCGCGGCACACTTGCACCGGCCACACTGGAGGCGTCACGCAAGATCCATAACCAGACGGCTGGCGATCCTGCTGGCGTAGCTGCGGCAAAATCCCTGGGGGATGTCAGTCATATGGTCTACGTTCCAGTGGAACATGATGAACATGCCAAGACCAAAGGCGCGGGCGAGTTCCTGATCATGGATCTGTGGACCAGCATCGAGGGACTGAATACCTTCTTCGCCGACAAGCATGTTCAGGAGGGAGGCGCAGCGATCTTTACCGAACGTGACCCGGTCGTTTGGGCCGCGGCACCCGGCTTCACGAGCTATCAGATTCCCGCACCCTTCGGCATGAACGATCGCTTTATCACAACTGCGCGCGGCACCGTCAAATCCATCAAGGAGGCGTGTGAGCTTCACAACAAGGCAGTTGCAAAAACGATCAGCAGGGCGCGTAAGGCCGGCAATTTATCGCACGAGTCATACTTCCGACTTGCAGCGCCTGGCTCACCCGAAGCGATGGAATGGCTGGGAGTGGATGTGTGGATGCGCCCGGAGGAGATGATGAGCCTTTACGAAGACTCGGAATTTCTAGAAGGCTTCAACCATATGTTTACGGCAGAGGCAGATACAGCCGTATGGGTTCACCCGAAAGGTGACTGGACAGAATGGTAGATGGATAGCGATACAAGGGAAGGCGGATGCAACATCCGCCTTTTTGTTTCCGTTTGATGTTGAAGATTTAATGGTTTTCCTCGCGACTATGCGGTTCAAAGGTTTTGTCTGAATAATGCAATTTGAATCCGGGGCAAAATTATCGTAGAATGGGGGAGTCAAAGAGGAGAGTGACATGGATAACATTCAGCCCGGGCAAATGCTCGGTCCGTATCGTATTATCAATCAAGTTGGCAAAGGGGGCATGGCAAACGTTTATAAGGCCTATCAGCCATCCATGGATCGTTATGTGGCGATCAAAGTGCTGCCGAGTCAACTGGCGGAAAGCAAGGAGTTCGTGCAACGCTTCCAGCAGGAGGCCCGTATTATCGCCAATTTGGAGCATCCGCATATCCTGCCTGTCTTTGACTACGGGGAAAGCGACGGGGTTGCCTATTTTGTGATGCGTTATCTCGATGCTGGGACACTCAAGGACAAAATGGAAGCGGGTCGTCCGCTTCCGATGAATGAAATTGACCGCATCTTCACACAATTAACGGATGCGCTTAGTTATGCACATGGTCGTGGCGTTGTCCATCGCGACCTGAAACCTGCCAACGCACTGATCGACGCGCAGGGCAATCTTTTCCTGACCGATTTTGGTATCGCCAAGATCCTGGAAAGTGCCTCCCCTGGTCTCACACGAACGGACGCGATCATGGGAACGCCCGCGTATATCAGCCCGGAACAGGCACAGTCACGACCTGTTGATCAGAGATCGGATATCTATTCACTAGGTATTATTCTTTATGAAATGGTGACAGGAAGCGTACCGTTCACTGCCGATACGCCCTTGGCAGTTGTCCTCAAACATATCAGCGATCCATTGCCTTTACCCTCGATCATCAAACCGGATATTCCGGCTCCCATCGAACAGGTCATTCTAAAAGCACTTGCAAAGAATCCGAATGATCGTTTCACGACCGCCGCCGAATTTGTCGCGGCCTGGAAGCGAGCCCTGGAGCAATTTGAGACGATACGCCACGGGCCCGAAACCGTTCCGCCACTAGTCTCACACCCGATGCCAACTGTCCATCCAGTGGAGCAGAAAGCTGTTCCGGCGCAAAAAGCTGCCTCCAAATCCGGCATGCCTGTAGGCTGGGTAATCGGATGCCTGGCAGGCGCGTGTCTTTTGCTGGCAGTGGCGGGAATCGCTGTGTTTGCGCTCAATCGGCCGAACCTTCCTCTCTTTGCCAGTGCTACTGAAACTCCCCTGCCCACAAATACGGCTGCGATTCCGCCGGCTACCGATACTCCCGTTCCGTTGCCCACGGATACGCCTGCCCCTGCGAGCAATGGCAGTATTCTTCTGAAAGATGATTTTTCAGCCAGCAGGGATCAGTGGGGCACACTGACCGATTCGGATAGCTCTGTTGAATATGATAACGATTCATTGCGGATGAAACTTTTCCAGAAAAACTTTGTGGTATGGAGCAGACCCAACGATTCAGAGTACGAAAACATCCACGTGGAAATCACTGCAACCAATAACGATACTAATTCGACAACTGCCTTTGGAATTGTATGTTTTCAGCAATCGGAAGATTGGTCGTTTTACTATTTTGCCGTCACGCCGGCTGGAGAATATCTGATCATACGGGCGACCACCGGCAAGGATGATGTCTACCTTACGAATAATGGCAACTGGGGTTCCTCCAATTTGATCGCGCAGAATGCCGCCTCCTATCGTATCGGTGCGGATTGTGGAGGAGGCACACTCACTTTATATGTGGATGGTAAACAGATCGCGTCTGTGAACGATTCCACGTATTCAACAGGGCATGTAGGTTTGTTCGCGTGGAGTGGAGAAAACACAGCATCCGCAGATGTCAGCTTTGATGACTTCTTGATGACATCCCTTAAATAACTTCAATGATGCATAACGATAACAGGTCATACTGAGGGGCGTTCGTGCCTGACACCGCCCATGATTCACCATGAATTGCCATGAATTGCCATGAATTGCTAGGCAATTCAAATTCCAATTCAAAAATCTGGCAGATGCATCGCGCAAGTTGAGATCAGACTGCTTTTCATTTTGTGGTAAATTCCATCAATAAACATTGGAGGTGCTTCATGCAGGTTCTTGGCATTGACGTAGGTGGATCAGGTATCAAAGGCGCGCCTGTGAACACGGAAACCGGCGAACTCCTGGCGGAACGGATTCGCATCAAGACCCCAAAGGACGCGGAACCCCAGCCTGTTGCAGATGTTGTGGCCGAGATCGCCCGCTCCTTCCAATGGAACGGCGCGATCGGGATTGGTTTTCCCGCGCCGATCAAGGCAGGGATTGCCATGATGGCGGCAAATGTTTCTCAGAAGTGGGTCGGCACCAATGCAGACGACCTGTTCACGAAGACCACAGGTTGTGACTGCACGATGATCAACGATGCAGATGCGGCCGGTCTGGCCGAGATGCGGTTTGGCGCGGGCAGAGGTCAGCCTGGGACAGTCATCATGCTGACTTTGGGAACGGGGATTGGCACAGCCATCTTCTACCGCGGAAATCTCCTGCCCAATACGGAATTTGGTCACCTGGATATGATGGGCCGGGATGCAGAACAGCGCGTCTCCGACGCGGCACGTCAACGCGATGAATTGTCGTGGAAGAAATTTGCCAAACGATTCAATCGCTATTTGGCGCAGATGGAAAAATTATTCTGGCCCGACCTCTTCATTGTCGGAGGCGGCATCAGCAAAGAATCAGAGAAATATTTGCCGCTGCTCCAAATCCAGACGCCCATCATTCCTGCGCAACTTCTAAACCAGGCGGGAATTGTCGGAGCGGCACTGGCAGCCAGAACCAGCTGATCGTCCAGGTAAAACAAAGGCGGAGAATTATCCGCCTTTTTATTTTCAAATCAGCACTTGTATCTGGAAGGACTTCGCTGTATGATAATTGCGTGGGGATAAATGGACCAAAATGGTTTGGGAATTCTACAGGTAGGAAAATATGAAAATTAAGAAGTTTCTAAAAGGAATTGTCATCACCATTGCAGCGATCATCTTTGCCTTGTTTGCGCTGGTATGGTTTGGCACGTATCACCCTGCGGATGTTGAACCTATAACGGCCACCTGCCCCACGTCCGCGCCGACTCTTCAAGCAGGGCAATCGCTCAAAATCATGACGTGGAACGTGCAATTCATGGCCGGCAAGAATTACACCTTCTGGTTTGACGTGCCAAATAATGACGGCCCCGATGAACGGCCGTCGCCGGCAGACATCACTCAAACCATCTCTGAAGTTGCTCGAGTAATCAAAGATGAAAACCCCGATATCATCATGCTGGAGGAAGTGGATAACGGCGCGGCGCGCACCGATTACGAAGATCAACTGGCGCGCCTGACAAAACTCCTGTCTGCCGATTATGTTTGCAGCGCCTCAGCTTATTACTGGAAAACCCTTTACGTGCCGCATCCGCGCATCCACGGCAAGATGGGACTGATGCTGGTAATCCTGTCAAAGTACCAGATCGGCGCGGCGGAACGCCATCAACTGGCTCTGCCACCGGACAGCTGGCTTGTACAGCAACTCGGCATCAAGCGAGCAATGCTGGAAGTGCATTTTCCCATCCAACAAGGCGGCGAGTTTGTAGGTATAGCGACCCATCTTGATGCATTTGCGCAGGGATCGAATACGATGGAACTCCAGGTGGAACAAGTGAATCAACTGCTTGCCAACCTGACAACGGAAAATATTTCATTCATCATTGGCGGTGATTTCAACCTGCTGCCTCCCGATGACGCAGCTTTTCAAAGATTGCCTGTCGCACACCAGTATTATTACAACCCGCAAAGTGAGGTCAAACCCCTATATAACAACTATCAGGCCATCCCCACCATGGATGAAGTGTTGAGTGCAGAGTATGCCAAATGGTTCACGTACCTGCCAAACGATCCAGCCGTTCCTTATGCTGACAGCACGCTTGATTATTTTTTCGTGCCTCGGAATATCACCGTTGGAGAACATCATGTGCGACAGGCGGACACACAGAAGATATCCGATCATTTTCCCCTGGTTGCTGTTATTCTCCTGCCGTAAAGACAGCACGGGCGGATGCAAGGTCCGCTCTTTTTTGTTTTAAAAACGTCTGTAGTTTATAATTCCCCACGCAATGGATACAAAAACCCTAAACGTCCTTGAATACACGAAGATACTCGAACGGCTTGTCGGCTTTTGCGACTTCTCTACTTCGATCGAAATGGCGCGGGCACTCGAGCCGACCGATTCCCATGATCTCGCTCTGGCGCGCCTGGCGGAGACCAGTGAAGCGCGCAAATTATTCACCACAAATGACAACGTTGGCGTCGGTGGCGCGCACGACATTCGCCCATCTGTTGAACTTGCGGCGCGCGGTGGTGTGCTTGATCCCCAGCAACTTCTGGATATCAAGTCCACGTTGATCTCGAGCCGTGAGCTCAAGAAATCGCTCGAGCGCAAAACGGATGAATTTCCGCGCCTCGCCCAGATCGCGGCGGGACTCTCCGAATCGCATGGATTGGTCGATGCGATCTCGCGCGTGCTCTCGGACCGCGGCGAAGTGTTGGATTCCGCTTCGCCAAAGCTTGGCACCCTGCGACGTGAGATCAAAATTGCACATGACCGTTTGATGTCGCGCCTGCAAAGATATTTAACTGAGTCTGCAAATAAATTACAGGAACCGATCATCACACAACGTGACGGGCGATATGTGATTCCTTTGCGCGCCGAGTTCAAAGGACAGATCAAAGCGGTGGTTCATGATCAATCCTCCAGCGGCGCAACCTTGTTCGTGGAACCGTTGCCAATCGTTGACTTGAACAACACCATGCGCGAACTGCAATTGCAGGAACGTGACGAGGAACGACGCATCCTCTACGAACTTTCCTCGCAGATTGCAGAACATCGCGAAGAACTTGTGTATGGACTTGAAAACCTCGCCATGCTCGACCTCATCTTTGCGAAAGCGAAGTATGCGGAGGAGTTGAAGGCGAGTGAGCCGGTCCTGCACAAAACAGAAAGCAGAAGGCAGCAGGAGGATGCTCAATCATCCACCCTTCACCGTCCACCGTCAATAAAGTTAATGAACGCCCGGCATCCATTACTTAACCCAGAAACCGTCGTGCCAATTGATATTGATCCCAAACCGGGTACGCGTGCGATTGTGATCACGGGTCCGAACACCGGTGGCAAAACGGTCTCGCTGAAAACGGTCGGCTTGTTCGCGCTGATGGCACAAAGCGGACTCCACATCCCGGCACAGAGCGGCTCTGAGATTCCGTTCTTCCATGCGGTGTATGCCGATATCGGCGATGAACAATCCATCGAGCAGTCGCTCAGCACGTTCAGTGGTCACATCACCAATATCATCCGCATTCTCAAACATATCGATGCGCGTTCACTGGTTATCTTCGATGAGCTTGGCGCAGGCACCGATCCTCAGGAAGGCGCGGCCCTGGCGCGCGCGATTTTGAAATTCCTGCTCGAAAGCGGATGCACGACTCTTGTCGCCACGCATTATCCTGAACTCAAAACGTTTGCTCACTCCACTGAAGCCGTGGTCAATGCCTCATTGGAATTTGACGTCAAGACTCTGCGTCCGACCTATCGCCTGACCATCGGACTCCCGGGGCGATCCAACGCGCTGCTCATCGCACAACGCCTCGGTCTTTCGCAGCCGATCATTAATTCAGCGAAAGCGGAAATTAACCCCGAAGATCTGCGCGCCGACAAACTGCTTGACGATATTCGCAAGGAACGCAACCGCACGTCGCGCGAACGTCAGAAACTGGAAAAGGCACGCGATAAACTCGAGGTAAAAACCAAAGAACTCGAAAAGCGACTCGAGAAGATCGAGGACGAACGTCGCGACGTGCTGGCAAAAGCGCGCGCCGAAGGTGAACTCGAAGTTGCAGTGTTGCGAAGAAATATAGACTCGCTCAAGTCCCAGATGAAGAAGGCAAAGCAGCCACTCGAGGCGCTCAGGCAAATTGAAGAGAAGATCGAGAAGATCGAAGAAAAAGTGGAAGCACCTGTGGAAAGACGGTCGACCATGGACCATGGACCATCATCGTCCATCGTCCATCGTCCATTGTCCCTTGGGGAACGCGTCACTGTCAGCACACTGAACGCCGAAGGTGTCGTGACAGCTCTGGGTGAGTCGGATGCGGAGGTCCAGGTGGGGAGTCTGCGCATCCGGGCGCGACTTGTCGATTTGCAGAGGAAAGCCCAACAGGAGGAAATTCCAGAGAAGAAAGAGGAAAGAAAAACCGAGGCAGAAGGCAGTGGTCGTGCGGCCTTGAGTGGAACGAAATCCCCCGGCTTGGAATTGAACCTGCGCGGCAAGCTGGTCGAGGAGGGACTCGATGAACTCGAGCGATACCTGGAGCGCGCCTTCTCAGCAGGATTATTATTTGTTCGCATCGTCCACGGAAAAGGAACGGGCAGGATGCGGGAAGCGGTACGCGGCGCATTGAAGGAAAGTCCCTACGTTGCCTCCTATGAGGAGCCAAAGGATAATGAAGGCGGCGCCGGCGTCACGGTCGCGAAGATTGCGAAATAGCGTGTCATTGCGATGAGATTGCTTCCCGAAGGTCGCAATGACACACGTTGGTATAATCTCTGGAGCGACGTATGCTGCTGGATGATGCCATTAAAGAAATGACCGGTTTGATCAAAAGTGCGTGCAAGGATGCAGAGGTGAAGACTGTTGTAATGTCTGACGAGGAGGCGCGGCTGAGTGTTTTTGCTCCGGCCGCGGATATTGAACGGATCAAGACCGCGACGTTTCAACCTGCAATCAATCTGTTGAACAGCGATGGACTGGACATTCAAGTGTTTGTGTACAACAAGGACGCGCCACCGTTGAAAGGATGAAGGCGGAAGGGTGAAGGATGATAAAAGACTCTCGGCTAGCGAGAGTCTTCTTGTTTTTGCCAAGCGCAGGAAACAGATCACGAAAATAACAATCTCCGTGTCTCCGTGGTTAAAAACTATTTCCTGGCTGCCACCCGCCAGACGGCGTTCAACGCTTCGAGCCCCGTCATGCGATGGATAACCGCCGCTTCATCGGTGAGATAGATGGCGCCTTGTCCCTCGCGTCCTTGCATCACGTACAATCCACGGTCGGGAAGTTCAGACACCGCCGCCCAAAAATTCCATAGCGGGAGATCATACTCCGCGGCAAGCATCCACATATCGCGGTTGATACGCTCATCCTTCTCGCGGTTATCTGCTTTTGTGGCAAGGATCGGTACCACGCCGGCGTCGATCAGTTGCAGGATAATTCTTCGCAAATATTCCGTGTTGCGTGACTCGAAATGTGTCCCCACCTGAATGATCACAAACGACGGGCGATGGATTCGCAATTCACACTCTACGGGTGTTTCTGAAAAGCTGCAACCATATTTGCCTTGATGCCATTGAGTCCATAATAACGAACCTGGTGTCGTCCCATCCCTGGCAGTTGGGCTCTCGCGATTGAACGAGGCCTGAAAATAATCTACTGTCTCCTGCAACTCAGGCGAAAGGTTTTCCACGACCTGAGAGTCGGTTTCAAAAACGCCGAAGAATGCGCCGGGTCGACTCTGGCAATCGCCGAAGATCGAAAATGCGCGCGGGTCATTGCCGAGCGATTGTCCATATTCGTATATCTCGCGCACGCTTGAATCCACAGTCGGAATCACGGGCAGACTCTTCCATGCCTGGTTGTCTATTGTTGTCGATTCGGGCCGCGCGGTGGATGTCGCTACGGGTGTCGGCAATAGGATCGGGGTCGCTCTGCGCACCGGTGAAGCTACCGCCACAGGCAGTTTATTCTGGAGGATGTTTGCAGGCAGGGCAATGGTTGGAGATGGGAGAGTCCTTGTGGGCGAAACAGGTATAGCTTCCGCTGCGCAGGATGCCAATAAAATGCAGAACAACAGGTTTACGATGAGCTTCATTCGCTTGAGTATATCCACGAAAAATTAGGTGCCGATGAATTTTATGCTACACTCGCCGCATGGCATACAACGGACTCCTCCACAAATACGGACATCTGCTCGACCTCCCGCCTCACACGCGGGCTGTCAGCCTGCTCGAAGGCAACACGCCTCTGATCAAAGCTGAGGGGTTATCCCGTCAACTCGGCGGCGGATTCGAACTCTTCATCAAATATGAGGGACTCAATCCGACGGGTTCCTTCAAAGACCGCGGCATGACCGCGGCAGTCAGCGAAGCACTTGGACGCGATGCAACCACAGTCATCTGTGCGTCGACGGGTAATACGGCTGCCTCTGCTGCAGCATACGCGGCGCGGGCTGGCATGAAATCCATTGTGTTGATTCCCCAGGGAAAGGTCGCCGCCGGGAAACTCGCGGGCGCGATTGCCTATGGCGCGCAAGTCATCCAGATTGACGGCTCATTTGACGATGCGCTGACCATGGTCGTGGATATTACGAACAAACATCCCATCTGTCTGGTGAACTCGATCAATCCCTATCGCATCGAAGGGCAGAAGACCTCGGCATTCGAAATATGTGACGTAATTGAGTCCGCGCCGGATTGGTTGTGTTTGCCAGTCGGCAACGCAGGCAATATTACATCCTATTGGGCTGGGTTCAAACAATATAATGAATTGAAATCTACAGGCTTGCCACAGGTATTGGGAGTCCAGGCAGCTGGGTCGGCGCCGCTGGTGCTGGGACATCCCGTCGAGAATCCTGAAACTGTTTGCACCGCAATCCGCATCGGAAAGCCCGCGCGTGGAGAACAAGCCCTGCAGGCCGCGGAAGAGTCGCACGGACACATCATCGCCGCGACGGATGAGCAAATCCTGCACATGCAAAAGATACTGGCAACCCTCGAGGGAATCTGGGTGGAACCCGCCTCTGCCGCGGGTCTTGCGGGTTTGGCGATTGAAATTGAACACGGAAGATTGAATCCAAAAGGCAAGCGCGTGGTGGCAATTTGCACGGGTCACGGATTGAAAGATCCTGACATCATCACAAAGGATATGCAAAAGCCGCTCATTCTCCCGCCGAAATTGGAAGCATTGGAAGAAATCATATTAAGCTAACATGTCATTGCGAGGAGCGAAGCGACGAAGCAATCTCCTCATAACAAGTGATTGCTCGTTATAGGGAGATTGCTCCCCGGCACCGACCAACCGGGGCGGTGTCGCTGCGCTCGCAATGACATAATTGAAATGATGAACATCACTATCAAAGTCCCTGCCACCTCCGCCAACCTTGGACCTGGGTTCGATGCCCTGGGTCTGGCGCTGGATTTATGGAACGAGTCAACTTTTGAATTAGCGGATGATTTCATGGTCCATGTCGAAGGCGAAGGAAAGGGGAAACTCGCTCAGGGCAGGAACAACATGATCATCCGCACCGCGCAGAAATTGGCGGAACGCGTTGGGAAGGAATTGCCTCCGTTCATTGTGCATTGTGTCAATCACATCCCATCCGGATCGGGGCTGGGCTCCTCCGCTGCCGCAACGCTAACAGGTCTGCTCGCAGCGAACGCATTGATCGAGTCAAAGCTCTCAGAGGATGAGATAGTATGTATTGCCAGCGAACTCGAGGGACATCCTGATAACGTGGCACCGGCCTTGATGGGTGGATTGGTTGTTTCAACAATCAATGGAGACAAAGTCATAGCACGGAAATTGCCAATTGCACCATTGCATGTCACAGTTGTGTTGCCTGATTTCCATTTCCCAACAAAACAGGCCCGTAATTCGTTACCGAAAAAAGTCTCAATAAAAGACGCAGTCTACAACATCAGCCACTCGGTGTTAGTCACCGAAGCTTTCCGCACAGGAGATTTGGGTCTGCTCCGCGAAGTGATGACTGATAAATTACATCAACCCTATCGTTTGAACTTAATTCCGGGTGCAGAAGAGGCGATGAACGCGATGAAAACCGAGGGTGGCGCGTCGGCTGTCGCGCTCTCGGGAGCGGGTCCCAGCTTGATCGCGTTCTCGAAAACGGTATCTGCTATCCCACAAGGGGATGTGATCGGCTCCGTGGCGAAGCGTGCGTTCCAAAGGGCGGGGCTATCGGCCAGGATCTTCCAGTTGGGGGTATCGAGTCGAGGTGCTGAAATTCAAATCCGTTGATTTCTTAGCCACAGAGCCACAGAGAGCGCAGAGAATTTCTTTGTTTCTTTCTCAAAGAACTCAGCGATCTCTGTGGCGAATATTTTTATGTTCCATTCCATTGAAGTGCAAACTGCATAATGCGTGGACGGATGTAATATGCAAACGGGTTGGCGACCGGCCTGCGCTGGACGATCAACTTCATCGCGGCTTCGGGTTCATAACCTTGTGCGATGAGGATGCAGGCGCCCATCGCCACGCCACGATGACGTCCGTAGGCGCAATGAGCGTAGACCTTGCCGCCATCACGGATCGTTTCAAGCGCGGCATGCGCACCCCGCATCAATTTTTGAATCGAGATCGGGAAGAAGGGACTATCAATGGAGCGCAGCCACAAGGTGTGGATCGGGACTTCGTGCGGATCAGGCCGGGGCGCAAGAGAGAAACGCATGTTGATGATGAGCCGCACACCCAGTTCGCGCAATTGATCGTAGTGATTCAAAGAAGGCATACTGCCAATGAAGAGATCATCGGTGATGCGTGAAAAGTTCATGCGGGGAATCGTATCACAGGATGGCGGGATGGAAAGTGGAAAGTAGTTGGATTACAAGAAGATTGCGTTGAAAGCGTTGCCCTGAGTTTATCGAAGGGTCAAACGTCAAAAAAAGATGGCGTACAAGGAAGCGGAGAGGATGTTGAAAAGGTTGAAGGCAGAAGGGAAATAGGTAGCCCGGTCCCTATACATCAAAGGAAACTACTTTCCTATACTATAAGCGTGGGAGTTCGAGGTACTCGATGATATCTTCAAAGTTGACTTTGAGGACCTGTATTCCCAGGGGTGTCATCCCGATGACGCAGTCCCAATTTTCGAAAGAAAGGCCATCCTCACTAACGTCATACCCCAGGTTTCGATAGAAAAACATGGTGTAGCCAGCATCATAACGGACGATGTCGCCGTCCACAGGATCGGGAGCAGGCGACAGGATTGTCCAGGGGAGTGTGGTGATGGGGCGATCAGTAAGTTTGCCTACGTGCTGTAGAACGAACATGGCAAATCGCGGTGAATCGAAACCTTCCTCGAGCGAAGAACCTTTTTCATTCCAGGGCACTTTATCGTTCTGCAGTTCCAAGGCGTACAACAGGATTTTCCCTTCCAAGGATTCATTCCCCATGTAGTTCTTCAGGTATTCAGGATTAATCTTGCAGGCATCACTTGCAAAGATGCGGGCCTGCCCGAGTTCGGCAGTTGTGGTCGCCAGGTCAGATTGTGCACGCGACAGTTCGGCTGTGGAAATGGCCAGGGCGGCCTGTGCCTGGGAAAGATCAGACTGGAGTTGCACCTGGGTTGCCCTGGCTGCGGTGACGGTAGCCTGTGCAGCGGGAATCAGGGTGGTCAGATCCTTTAGCCCCGTATCCGCAGTCGCAAGCTTTAACGTTACTTGTTGAAGATTTGCCTCTGCCTGGTTGAGTTTTCCTTCCGCCGTGGCGATCTGCCAGGCCGTGTAGGCCAAAAACACTCCAGCCACAATGATGGGAACCAGCGTCCAGAGCCAAACCCACCTGCGTGTTTGACGTTCTCGTTGCGCGATTTTGCGCGATAACGACTCGAATTCATCCTCTGAAGAGGTCATGGGACACTTCCTTATTCCATAGCCGCTTTTTGCATGCAAGCCCAGATCAAATCATCCAACCGTTTTTGCTCCTTCGCCCGTTTGGCGGCCGGAATCGATTTCAGGTCTTCAAGTTGCTGCTTGTAATGTTTATAAAGATGGATCTTACCCCTATGCTTCACAACCTCCCTGACTGGCAGACTGAGCAATGAAGTCACAAACAAACCTCCCGAGCCGAAAGCACTTTTTACGCCATCTGCAGAGGTGGAGAATCTATCCAGCCAGGCTTGAGGAATCAGGAATACTGCTACAATAATAGCGACCCCCAAAGCAAACAGACCGACTGCAAAGGCAATATAGGACGAGATTGAGTTTCGTTGATGGCTGATCAATACGTCCAGTCTTGCCTCACTGGTAAACGTGCTCATCAACCTTCTCCAAAATCAGTATAGTCCGTTTGGAGAAAAATTCAATAAGGAAATTTGTTCTTTGCCAATTGACGGATTTCTCCAGGATTGGCATGGTTCAAACGCGGGAATCGGTGCTAAATTGGGAGGATAACAAGGCGAGGGAGTTCACCGAGTCGGCGCTGAAACTCGCCACGTGCGACGGTCCGCCGTATTATTACAAGGTGGCGTATGAAGAGGCGGAGAGGATGTTGAAAGACCTGGCGTAAATGTAATGGAAAACAGGTTGTTCACAATAGAATTGCACTAAAGGTCAGAGGTCGAATCACATAGAGGGCAGCCATGGCAGATACTGATTTCAAATACGATGTCTTCCTCTCCTACAGCCACGAGGATGCGGAGTGAGCTGATAAAACCTTGCACACCCCTCAACAAGAATTGGATACAACAAAACAATGCATGGGTGCTATAATAGGAGCAAACAAGTCCAATTAACTTTGTACAACTGATACAGCCTACCCTTGGGCCTCCTGCGTCAATTGCAGGAGGCTTTTTTGTTTATGGCGCAGGACCGGGTCTGAGGACGGCGATCAGTTCCACGTGACTTATTCGCCCTGGTTCATGAGGTGCGGTCGAAACCGAGCCGGTGCTAACGACTAAAGGAGGCATCCTGATGATCAAGTTTGAGCAAAGCAAAATAATCAACCAACATCCTGAAGATGTCTGGTAATTTCTGAGCAAGGAGAGTATTGCATGACATTCCTGATTAACATGGCGGAACTTCGTCTTAGTGGCGGGACAGCGCGGGTGTTCGAGGGATCAAAATATGGTGACACAAACGTATCGTTTTTTTTATCGACGCACCGCCAGGAGACGGACCATCACTGCATTCGCATCCCTATGAGGAAATCTTTATTATTCAAGCGGGTCAGGTCACCTTTACAGTTGGCGATGCCACAATTGAGGCGACCGGAGGTCAGATTGTGATTGCACCAGCCGGAATTCCCCACAAATTCTTCAATTCAGGTAAGACACAACTACGCAGTATTAATGTCCATCCAAGCTCGCGCATGATCACTGAGTGGCTGGAAGATTGAAAGAACCTCATGACACAACGAGTAATGCACATTGCGGAGTTAGGGTTGCGTGTGACGGATCTACCTCGCGCAGTGAAGTTCTATCAGGAAGTTTTGGGATTAGAGATCATACGCGCTTATCCGACAATCGTCTTTCTCAAGGCAGGTGAATTGGATTCGCCGTTGGGTCGCGGCGGGCATCCACAACTCCTGGTATTGTTTGATCGAAAAGTAAAGCTCGATATTGCGCTAACCACAGTCAATCATTTCGCTTTCGAAATCCCACTCGAACAGTATCCGACTGACCGTGAGAGGCTTCAGCAAATGGGGTTGGAACTGACCGAGCGCATTTGGCAGGGGGAGTACGCCTGGCTTAGGGCGCGCTCGGTGTTCTTCGACGACCCAGATGGAAATACGATTGAGTTGATTGCGCACGACCCGAACGCCGCTGATACAATGACATCCAGTTAGGCCGGGGCCGTATGGAACAAGATGATCGCAAATTCAGTCTACCGCTAGGTCGATTGCACCCAGTTTTTCTTCCAGAATCAACGGAATGAGAGCAAGAGGCTACCCCCATGCCAAATCCGATTAGGACAAAGATCTACGAAACGTATTTAAAAGCCATTGGGGTCAAAAACCCCGATGAGTTATATCGCCGAATTTGGAGCGAAGGGGAGCGTGGACATAGTCTTGGTCGGCATCTGGTCGGCCATCTCCCTAAAAACCCTCGCTGCTCGCTCTGTAATGCTCCCTTTCGTGGCTTCGGCGCACCGCTCATGCGCCTCCTTGGCAAGCCGCCTTCGACGCGGAACCCGCGCTTCTGTGCGGCATGCGAGGATTTCATGACCAGACACCAGGGAGGCGCAGAAGTTGAACTGAGCATGCTGTTCGCGGATGTGCGCGGTTCAACCACACTGGCCGAGCAAATGAGCGCCTCTGATTACAGCCGCCTGATGAAGCGCTTTTACCTCGTGGCTACCGAGGTCCTGGTAAATACCGATGCACTGATTGAAAGGTTGGTTGGAGATGAAGTGGTCGGCCTGTTCATCCCCGGTTACGCTGGGCCGGAACATGCGCGTCAGGCAGTGCAAGCGGCTCAGGAATTATTGCACGTCACCCGGACACCGTGACTCAGGCGGACCGTGGCTCCCAATCGGCGTAGGGGTTCACACGGGCGTTGCCTACCTTGGTGCGATTGTAGGGTCGAGCGGCACGGGCGCCGATATCACCGCGATGGGTGACAATGTCAACATTACTGCGCGCCTCTCATCCAGGGCTGCAGTTGGTGAGATCCTCCTCAGCGACGCCGCTTACGCCGCCGCTAAACTTGATCTCGGCCGCTTGGAGCAACGCCAACTGGAATTGAAAGGAAAGAGTGAGTTAGTTGATGTGCGAGTATTGGGAGTCGGGTCAAACTCAAATCGGCTGTAAGTTTGGAGCAAACTGCCCACTGCTGGAGTTGAGAGCCAAATCAATTGCAGCCCAACCCGCACTTGTAGTCGACGCCGCTAAAGCCAAGTGTTGGCCCACCTATCCTGTTTTTAGCAACTGTCGGCAAACTATGTTTTGCCGATATCAGAGTCGATATCACCCACATATTCTGCCAGACGTGAAAATGAATAGTTCTATAAGACACATTGCCTTGTTTGTCCCCGATCTGCGGGCAGCTGAACGCTATTACCAATCGATATTCGACATGGAGTTAATCGGGCGCGAGGCTGAACTTGCGGACGGGCTGTGGTACACACTTCCTTTCGATAAAGGTTGGGATGAGGCAGAAACGGCGGGCATTAAGCTGGATATGCTAGGTCTTCGAAAGGATGAATTTGCTTTGGCTTTGTTCAGAGGCGATGCGTCTCCGGGACAGGTAAATGTAATTGGCCTTAGGATGCCTACAGAGGAGATAGCCAGGCTCCGAGCTCGATTGCCGGGGGACACGCAAGTACTGGAAGATAAGCCTGATTACCTTGAATTCCGTGACCCTTATCTGATCTCCTGGCAAATCATGTTTCCAGGAAGTAAATTCAGCACATCCGGGGTTTTCGCAAATCGTTGCTCAAGCTTTGATCGCCGATGTGGCCATTATACCGAAGAGAAAAATACGAACTTATTGATACAAAGGAGCAAAGCATGGAGAGTAGTGTCCTTATTGCCATCGTAACCGCTATCACTTCAATAATTGTTGCAGTTATTCAGGCAACTACCTCGCTGAGGGTTACCAGACTCAAGGAACCATCAGTTCAACCCAATGCCGTTCCCATGCAAGAAGCCGGGGCCCCGGTCAAAACATTATCCGCTAATCGGACATGGCTCTGGGTAGTGAGCATATTGGTCATTAGTAATTTCCTTTGGCAAATTTATCTCCCCGATGGATCAGGTTATGCCGTTCCTCTTGGAGCAATTCCCTGGTGTACTTGTCTTCTTGCCTACTTTCGACCCATCCGATGGGGCTATGTTGCTGGAGTGGTTACCTTGATCAATGTATTCGCCGTTGTGACCATTGTGCTCCTGCCTGGAGAACCCCCTAGTCTGCATTATAGTTCTATCCTTGCGTTCCTATTCGTTGGCAACGCAATTCTGGCAGCAGGTATCGCATACCTGAGACAGAGAAATTATGCAACGACATAAGGTGGTGATGTACATGAGTCTGGAGTAAGGTCCGCTCGATGGCGGATCGCAGCTGAAAAGGAATCGATATGGCAATCAGAATAGACCCAGAAAATAACGAAACCAACGCCTTGTTCGATATGGCAGATTTTAGCGGACAGAATGTGCTGGAGATCGGGTGCGGCGATGGGCGCGTGACCTGGCGCTATGCGGACAAGGCCGCGCGCGTCACCGCCATCGACCCCAGCGCCAGGCAGATTGCAGTGGCGAGGCAACAGTTGCCTGGCCCGTTGCAGGATCAGGTCGAATTCCAGGACATCGCATTCGAAGACTTCGCGGCCACCAGCGCACCGTCCGCCTTCGACATCGTGATTCTGTCCTATTCACTGTGCTGAATGGAATATGGGAGCATGGTTCATGCTCTTGAAGAAATTCATCGCCTGTTGAAACCAACGGGCACGCT